>NZ_JBEPPO010000010.1:0-193173 GCF_040547365.1 Pseudarthrobacter sp. PvP090 | reverse complement strand
CCTGCCACGGAAACGGTCTGGATGCGCAGCCGCGAAGTCTGGATGCACGCCGTCGACCTCGCCAACGGCGCCGCCTTCCGGGACATCCCGGTCCCCGTCCTGGAGCGGCTGCTGGCGGACATCACCGGCGCCTGGAAGACCCGCGGCACCGACGCGGGCCTCGTGGTCAAGGTCACGGACCGCGGCCTCACCTACGGGGACACCACGTCGGCGTCCCCCACGGTGGTCTCCGGACCCCTGGCGGCCGTCGTCGAATGGGCCGCAGGCCGCGGCAACGGCGCCGTCACCGCCACCGGACCCGCGGCCACCAACGGCGCGGTTCCGGCCGCGCCGAAGTGGATCTGAGCCACTCTATTCACAGCAACAAAACGGAGAGCCCCCTCACTGAGGGGGCTCTCCGTGTTTTCGTCCTGGATGAATCCCTCCGGGGGCACTTCGAGTGCGGTACTGGACGCCGGCGCCCCAGTTGACGGCGTGTCCGCGCCAAAGTGCCCCCGAACTGCGGCCGACCGGCGTCGCCAGGGTCAGCCCAGATGGACCACGGGCGCGTCGCCGTCGGTGCCGGTGAACTTCCTGCGGTCGATGTTGATGAGCAGCAGGGCGATCGGGGCGATCAGGATCGCAACGCCCGCGGCCCAAAGGAAGACCATGGAGTAGCCGGCAGACAGCGCGGCCAGTGAGGCGCCGCCGGCAGCCCCGGCCGCGGCGATGGTGCTGAATAGGGCGATACCCAGGGAGCCGCCGATCTGCTGCGAGGCGTTGACCAAAGCGCTGGCCACGCCGGAATCATCCTTGTGCACGCCGAACAGGGCGAGGTTCTGCATCGGCACGAAGACCATGCCCAGACCGATGCCCATCAGGATCAGCGCGGGCAGCATGTTGACGAGGTAGCTGCCCCCGGCGCTGACCTGGGTGAGCCACAGCATCGCGGCCGCCAGAAAGACCGGACCCGCCGCCGTCGGGATCTTGGCCCCGAGTTTCGACAGGTTCTTCGCGACAAGCCCTGCCGTGATGATCACCGCAACGGTCATGGGCAGCGACGCGAGACCGGCGAGGAACGGGGCGAAGCCCAGCACAATCTGGATGTAGAAGTTGATGAACAGGATGCCGCCAATGAGGACCGCGCCGGACAGGAACGAGGCCAGGAAGGCTGCTGCCCGGTTGCGCTCGGTGGCCACGCGCAGCGGCAGGAGGGGGTGCTTGACCTTCCGTTCGACGACGACGAACAGCACCATGAGCACGAGGCCGGCGGCGATGAAGCCCCAGGCTTCCGGGGCATCCCAGCCGTGCTCCGCGTTGGTGAACCCGTAGACGAGGGACCCCAGGCCCAGGGCTGCCAGAATGACCCCGGGCCAGTCGTACTTCGTGGACCCCTGGGCCTTGCTTTCGCTGACGAGTGACCAGACGCCGACGAGCGCGACGACGGCGATTGGCACGTTCACGAAGAAGCACCAGCGCCAGCTCACGTGTTCCGTCAGGAACCCGCCCAGCAGGACGCCGGCGGCGGCACCGACGCCGGTGATGGAGCCGAAGATCGCGAACGCCGTGCCGCGGTCCTTGCCGCCCGGAAAGGCGACGGTCAGGAGGGCCAGCGCCGCCGGGGCCAGCAGTGCGGCGAAGACACCCTGCAGGGCTCGTGCGCCAATCAGCTCCCACGGCTGCTGCGCGATGCCGCCCAGCAGGGACGCGGCGGCGAAGCCGACGGCGGCCACGATGAAGGTCCGCTTGCGGCCCCAGAAATCCGCGATCCGTCCGCCGAGCAACAGGAAGGCGCCGAAGGCCAGGGCGTAGGCCGTGACCACCCAGGAACGCGTCGAGTCGCTGATGCCCATCTCGATCTGGAGGCGCGGCAGCGCCAGGTTCACGATCGTGCCATCAAGCACCACCATGAATTGCGCGAGGGCCAGGAACACCAGCGCCCACCAGCGGCTTTTGGGCCTGCTCCCCCGTTGTACGCCTGCATCTGCCAACTGTGTTGCCACGCCCGCCTCCACCCTTCAAAGTAATAATACTTATGTAAGTATAACTATTATGCGGTCGTGCTTCTGGCCGGTGTTGACGGTGAGATGGGTTACTCGGGCTCCCCGAGGATCGCGGCGAGGCGTTGAAGGGCGGGCAGGCTGGCCGCGATTTGCTCTCGCTCTTCGGGCAGCAGCCGGGAGCTCGCCGCGGCCAGCGCTTCTGCCCAGGCGCCTTCGAGGAGCGCCTTGATCCGCTGGGATTCGGCGGTGGGATGGAGGGCGACATAGCGCTTGTCGGCGGCGTCACGGGTGCGCGTGACGAGGCCCGCGGCGACAAGTTCGCGGAGCTGGACACTGACGTTGCTGAACTGGCGGCCCAGGCGGGAGGCGACTTCCGCGACCGTGATGCCGGGGTGGCTTTCGATGACCCGGAGGATCTCCAGCACTCCGTTGGACAGTGGCCGGACGCCGGTGTCATTGAGCGACTTCCGGCGGATATCGGCGGAAACGTCGATCACCGAGACGGCCAGGGCCCGGTGGTCCACAGCCTTCGCCGGTCCGTCCTTTTCGGCAACACTTTCCATTCCATAAGCATAGGCTTCGGGCTGGACCAGCCTGCCCAGCGCCCTTGCCCAAGGTGGCTGCCCCGGGACCGTTCCGCCCCATGGACGGCACTGGCATGCTGGTGGGGTGACATCGATCTCGATGGAAAGTCCACGTACCGCGCTCAGCTGGAAGCTGATGCCGGCGGGGCTGGTCTCGGCGTCCGGCGTGCTGCTTTTCGTCGCCGAGAATGACCTTGGCTACGGTGTGCTTGCCCTGGGCCTGGTCACGGCGGCTTTCATTGACCGCGTATTAATGCGGCACCTCGCCCTGATCGCGGCGGGAATGGTCATCATCAGCGTGGTGCCGCTGAACGCTGACTTGAGCACCCAGCACATCGTCCTCATGGGCGGCGCCCTCGCCCTGGCTGTGCTGGTGCCGTGGCTGGTGTCGCGGTTCGTCTACGGCGAGAGGATCATCAGGTTTCCGGTGAACACCGGCCGCAAATGGCCACTGGCCGCGAAGTTATACCTGATCGGCGTGGTCCTGCTCGGATACTTCATTTTGCCCGCATACCTGATCCGCACCGGCGTCTACCAAAACTGGCCGGACGCCTCCGACCCGGTCATCTTTTGGCGGCTCTTTCTCGGCGTGAACGCCGTCGGCATCTGGGACGAGCTGTTCTTCATCTGCACCATGTTCACCCTGCTGCGGCAACACTTTCCGGACTGGCTGGCCAACATCCTGCAAGCCGTGGTGTTCTCGTCGTTCCTGTGGGAGATCGGCTACCAGGCCTGGGGGCCGTTGCTGACGTTGCCCTTCGCGCTGCTGCAGGGCTACACCTTCAAGCTGACGAAGTCCCTCACCTATGTCGTGGCCGTGCACCTGACCTTCGACTTCGTGCTGCTCCTCGCGCTGGTGCACGCCCACAACCGCGACTGGCTGCCGATTTTCCTGTACTGAGCACGCGTTCGCCGGCTGGACAACAGGGCAGCCAGCTCAAAGTAAGCGGAGGATCCCGCGCTCCCGCCCAGTTACTGACCCAGGAAGCGGTCCAGACCAGGCGACACGCCGCGGCCGGGCCTGCTCCGACGAGGTAACTGGGCAGGAGCGCAGCTACGCCGGTGCGCGGGAACAGATCCGGAACGTGGGACAGAAAAAGGTGCCGCGGGGAAGTCTCCCCGCGGCACCTGAGTTCGCACTGCCCTGTGGATCGTTGTGCCCTACACCGGAACAGCTGCGGGCGCGGGTTCACGGACCAGTTCGATTGCGAGGTCAACGGCCAGATCTCCGACCACCTGCCCGAACAGCAGCCCGCCCTTGACTGCGCTGGACCCTGCGGCCGATGACAGGCAACCGGTGGCGGGTGTCCGCTCCGGCACCACCGGGAGCCTGTCAAAGCGCGGCAGGACGGCGGCAGGACCGTCGACCAGGCGGTCCATGGCAACCCGGGCCGGTTCGAGGTGGAGCATGAGTGAGGTTTCCAGGACCCCGCCGTGTTCGATGTCCCAGCCCGGGAAGCCGTCGGGGTAGACCTGCGTCAGCGTTTCCTGGCTGACAAAGTCCCAGTACGACAGCAGAAGCACGCTCTGCTGTGCCCCGGGCCCAATGCCCAACTCGTCCAGGGCAAGGTCGATTCCCTCGTAGAGGAACTGGTAGTTCTCGAAGTGGCCGTTGATGAAGACCACGTGCCGGACGCCCTGGTTGAGGAAGGACTTGACCAGGTTGCGCGCCACGCCGATGAGGGCGGCGCCATCCAGGCTGACGGTGCCCGGGAGGTGGTTGCCGCCGCCGGACTTCTGCTGCGACTTGTACCCGTAGGCGATTGGCTGGGCAACCAGTGCACCCAGCCGCCGGGCGACTCCCTCCGCGAAGTGGGAGGACAGGATAGTGTCCGTTCCCAGCGGAAGGTGCGGGCCGTGCTGCTCCAGGGACCCCACGGGAATGAGAACAATCGCCTCCCCGGATGCCAAGGCTTCGCGGTAGGCAAAGGCGTCCAGGTCTTCCAGAAATACTGACTTGTCCATGCTGGTGATGCTCCTCGATGAGTGCTGGTCAGAGGCCGGCGGGGGCGGCGGCGGGAAGGTCGGTGATGCGGGCCGGAGCGGGTTCTGTGGTGACCTCGGTGCCGGGTACCTGCAGGTACTTGCGGTGGTAGCGCGGGCCCATCAGGGCGTAGGCCGTGGCGCTGGACAGGCCGCCGGCCAGCCAGGACAGGTCCCAGCCGCCGAGGGCGACGGCGATGGGGCCCTGCATTGCCGGTACCAGCCCGTACATGAACAGCCAGGTGGCGAAGATGCCGATGAGCAGGGAGGCGATGCCGGCGGGGTTCACGCCGGGGAGGCGCTTGGTGCCCACGGCGTCGAACAGCCGGGCGGGGTCGCTGGGCCAGCGCTTCTCAATCCAGAAGTAGTGCACCAGCATGACGCCGCCCCAGGCGGCGACCCACGCGACGAGCCCGATCAGCCACGCGTCCAGTACGGCGGCGAAGTCCTCCTGGAAGATGAAGAAGACGACGGCGGCGAGCGAGAACACGCCGACGAACAGGTTGAGCTTGCGGCGGCTGATGGTGATGTCGAGGGCCTGCGTCGCGACAGAGAAGGTGTAGATGTTCAGGATGTTGGTGGCGATCGGCCCGTGCAGGACCATCAGGAGCACCGGGAGCGCCAGGACACCGAAGTTCTGGACAATCAGTTTGCCGGGGTCGATCTCGCCGCTGTTGGTGGCCAGGCTGGCGCCCAGGATGCCGAGCCAGACGACGGGAATGAACTGACCCAGGACCGAGGCGAGGTAGAGCTTGCGCTTGGGCACTTCGGTGCTGACGAAGCGGGAGTAGTCGGCGGCGTAGGTGAACCAGGTGATGCCCCAGCCGATGCCGATCGCCGTCATGACCGCGCTCATCGCGGCGATGCGCTCGGAACCTTCGAGGATGTTGCCGGCCGGTCCGGCGTAGGACCAGTTGATCTTCATCCCGAACCAGGCGACGGCGGACATCACCGCGAGGATGATGATGGTCGGCGGAACGGTCCACTTCTCGAACGCGGCAATGGCCTTGTAGCCGAACCAGGCAATGGCGACCTGCGCGGCCATGATGGCCGTGGCGACGCCGATCTTCCAGCCGTAGTTCTGGGCCGTCGGGTCCACCCATCCCAGGGTGCCGAACAGCGCCATCACCAGGTCCAGGATGATCCAGGTGTTGACCGCGCACCAGCCGATGACCAGCAGCGCCTGGATGGCCGCCGGAAGGTAGTTCCCGCGCCGGCCGAAGGCAGCCCGGGCGAGGACCATGCCCGTGGCCCCCGTCTTCTGGCCCAGCAGCACAAAGCAGCCGAAGAGCAGCATGCCGATCAGGTTCCCCAAAACCAGAACGGTGACAGTGTCGGCGAAACCGAGGCCGAGGTGGATGCCGAGGGCGCCGAGCACCCAGTTGATCGGGGCGAGGTTGGCGCCGGCCCAGATCCAGAACTGGCCGGAAACTTTATGGGTCCGCTGGGACTCAGGAATGGGCTGAAGCCAGGCCTCATGGTCTACGTGGTCCTCATTGACCACTGGACCGGAGGGAACCGCTGGAGCGGGGCTGACCGAAATCTTGGGGCGGGTTTCACGCATTGGAGCCTCCGTGACTGAGTGGGTTCCTTCAAGATTATGTGGCCCATGCCACATCCGCCTATATATGATGTGTCTAGTTAATCCATACTTCACGCGACGGAGTGTCATGTCTATACGCCTGCAAGATGTCCTCGATCACCCGAGCCTCACAGCCGCCGATCCCGTCATCCGTGCGGCGGCAGGCCGCGCGGCGGGGACCCAGCTTCGCTGGATCCACTCAAGTGAGATTCTGGACATCGCGCCGTTACTTGAGGGCGGGGAGCTCCTGCTGACGGGAGGGGAGGCCCTCGCCCTCGCCTCCGAAGAGCGGCGGGTCACGTACATCCGCCAACTGGCCGAGCGGGGAGTGGCGGCCCTGGCCATCGAAACCGGCGTCGCCCTTCCTTCACTGCCGTCCTCCATGATTGCCGCTGCCGAAGCGGCCGGCCTTCCCCTGATCGAGCTGCGCAAGGTGGTGCCGTTTGTCAGTGTCATGCAGGCGATCAACTCGTCGCTGGTCAGTGAGTCGGTTTCCCAGTTGCGCCGGGCGGACGAAGCCAGCCACGCGATGGCCGTCGAGCTGGCCCACGGCGGCAGCCTGGACCGGATCCTGGCCGTGCTGGCCGGCATCACCCATTGTGAGGTGACCCTGGCGTCCCTCACGGGCGCGCCCCTGGCCAGTGCAACGCCAGAGTACGCCGAGGCCGCCGACGACGGCCCCGGCAGTACCGCGGCGCCCGAGCCCGCGCCCGGGATGCAGGAGCCCGGGCAGCAGGAACATGCCCGCCTGATCCACATCGACGTTCCGGTGCGTGGCATCCTTGCCGCGCAGCTGTTGCTCCGGGTTCCGGCAGACGAGGACGAGAATCTTGCCCGGACAGCCGGAAAACGCTCCGTGGACATTCTGGCCCTGGCCATGCTGCAGCGGATGTCTCCAGGGTTGCGGGAGGTTGCCGGAGCCGCGCTGATCCGTGCGATTGATTCGGGCAGCCAGCCCTGGCGGCTGCAGCAGTTGGCGTCAGCAGCCGGAATTCCGGTCGCCGCCCCGCTCGTGGCCGTGGTGGTTCGTTCGGACATCTCCCACCAGCTGCGGACAGCCCTGGAACAGCATCTGTCGCGGGCGGCGCAGTCCCATGCCACCTATGTCGATAACGCCGAGCTTCTCGCAGTGGCCAGCCTGGGCGGGGATGCCTCGGAAGAGAGCCGGCAGCGGCTCCTGGCGGGTCTCGGGGAGCTGCCGGCGATGGACGGAACACTCGCGGCCGTGGGTCCCCTGGTGACCGGAATTTCGGACGCACCCTGGTCGCTGTCGGAAGCCAAGCTCACCCTGGAATTGGCGGCGTCCCCGCAGCAGGCCCGTCCGGGAAACGGCGGCGTGCACCGGCCCGTGATCGACGCCGAGGCCTTAGCGGTGGAGCGTCTCACCGTACAGTCGCTGGACCCGTACCAGCGACGGAACTTCGTGCGCCAGCAACTGGGCGCACTCCTGGATCATGACGCCCAGCGGAATTCGCGGCTGCTCGACACCCTGGCTACGTGGCTGGACTGCGGCTGCAACACCGCCCATGCGGCCCGCGAACTTCATGTGGAACGGCAGTCGATGCACCAGCGGCTGCGGCGGATCTTCGAGCTGTGTGGCGGTGACCCGCGGGACTCGGGACGGCTGGCGGCACTGCATTTGGCCGCCCGGCTCGCCCGGCTGGCCTGAGCAGCCAGGCTGGCTTGAGTTTCCTAGCGTTGGCCGGGCTCTCGGATCGCGGGCGGACGTCCGCCGAGGCGCGCGGTAACCTGTCGCGCAGCGGCGGCGCACGCTTCGCCCAGGCTTTGCAGCCGCTCGCGGGAGACGCGGAACCGGGGTGCCGGGATGAGGACGGCGGCCACGATGTCGCCGCGGTGGTCGTAGACGGGCGCGGCCACTCCGACTTCGTCGATGGATGATTCACCGTAGTTGATGGCCCACCCGCGGAGGACGACGTCGCTGAGTTTGA
This sequence comes from Pseudarthrobacter sp. PvP090, assembly GCF_040547365.1. Lineage (NCBI taxonomy): Bacteria > Bacillati > Actinomycetota > Actinomycetes > Micrococcales > Micrococcaceae > Pseudarthrobacter > Pseudarthrobacter sp. PvP090. The sequence goes on along the minus strand of NZ_JBEPPO010000010.1, from coordinate 185,093 downwards.
TCTGGTAGCCGTCGAGGCTGGCATCGTCCAGCCCCGGGTAGGTGATGGTTCCGCTGCGGAGCAGGGCGCGGACACGCTCGGCCGGTTCGGCGGAGAGGAACACCTGCACGGAGGCGCTCATGGCGTCCTGGTAGCGGGCTCCCAGCGGGGTGGTGTGTTTGATCTGGTGGTGGCTGGCGATCTGTTCCACGCACATCGACTCGGACCCGTTCCAGACCATGAGGGCGCTGGTTTCGCCGGTCTGTTCGGTGAGTTCCCGCAGGACGGGGTAGGCCACGCGCCGTTCCTCAAGTTCCGCGAGCAGCGGGCCGGCAACGGCGATGAGGCCCAGGCCCAGCCGGAACCGGCGGGTCTCCGGATCGCGCTCCACGAGGTGTTCCTGCTCGAACGTGGCCAGGATCCGGGACACGGTGCTTTTGTGCAAGCCGACGCGGCTGGCGATCTCGGTGACGCCCAGCAGCGGCTCGTCGGCGGTGAAAGTCCGCAGCACGGCGATGGCGTTGACGATGACGGAGGTGCCCTTGGTGTCGCCGTTTCCGGTGGTGTCAGCAGATTCTTCTGGACTCATGGTGACTCCCATCATTCCGTACGGAGGCCCGGAAGCGGCGCCACGTCGAAACGTGGCGCCGCTTCACTGCGGGTCAGAAGGTGGTCAGGCGCCCACGATGTTGTATTCGGGACCGAACGGGAACTTGGTGATGTTCTCGGCGCCGTCATCGCCGACCACCAGGATGTCGTGTTCACGGTAGCCGCCGGCGCCCGGCTGTCCGTCCAGGACCGTGATCATGGGTTCCATGGAGACCACCATGCCCGGCTCCAGCACGGTGTCGATGTCCTCGCGGAGCTCGAGTCCGGCCTCCCGGCCGTAGTAGTGGCTGAGGACGCCGAAGGAGTGCCCGTAGCCGAAGGTCCGGTTGGCCAGCAGGCCGTGGCCCACGTAGATCTCGTTGAGTTCAGCGGCGATGTCCTTGCAGACCGCACCCGGCTTGATGAGTTCGAGGCCGCGCTTGTGGACTTCCACGTTGATGTTCCACAGCTCCAGGGAGCGGGCGTCGGGTTCGCCGTAGAACAGGGTGCGTTCCAGGGCCGTGTAGTAGCCGGAGGTCATCGGGAAGCAGTTCAGGGACAGGATGTCGTGTTCCTGGATCTTGCGGGTGGTCGCCCAGTTGTGGGCGCCGTCGGTGTTGATGCCGGACTGGAACCAGACCCAGGTGTCCCGGATTTCGGAATCCGGGAAGGTCCGGGCGATTTCGTGGACCATGGCTTCGGTGCCGATCAGGGCGACCTCGTATTCGGTGATCCCGGCGGTGATGGCGTTGCGGATGGCTTCGCCGCCCAGGTCGCCGATGCGGGCACCGTGCTTGATGACCTCGATCTCTTCGGCGGACTTGATCATCCGCTGGCGCATGGCCGCCTGGGCGACGTCGACCAGGGTGGCGGATTCGAAGGCGGCCTGGATTTTGTTGCGGTTGTCCAGCGGGAGTGAGTCGTCTTCGACGCCGATCCGGCGCGGGTTGATGCCGCGGGTGCGGAGCACCTCCTGGATGGCGAAGATGTAGTTGTCCCGGCGCCAGTCCGTGTAGACCACGTTGTCGCCGTAGCTGCGGCGCCAGGGCATGCCGGCGTCGATGTTGGCCGTGACGGTCACGGTGTCGTCCTTGGTGACCACCATGGCGTAGGAGCGGCCGAAGTAGGTGAACAGGAAGTCGGAGTAGTACTTGATGGAGTGGTAGCTGGTCAGGACGACGGCGTCCAAGTTCTTCTCGTCCATGATCCGGCGCAGGCCGGACAGCCGGCGTTCAAACTCGGCGTCTGAAAAAGTCAGCTTTTCCTTCTGTCCGTTGTGCAGGACTTTCAGTCGCTCCAGTTCGGAGATCGATGAGGCGTTGGCAGATGTTGTGACAGTCATTATGGTGGTGCCTTTCTTCGGTGTTGTTCGTTTCGTCAGGAAAGTTGGGAGTGGACTGGGATTATTCGTGAGTCAGCGGTTCCTTGCTGGTTTCGCGGGAGAGCACGACGGCGACCAGGGAGATGACTGCGGCCGCTACGAGGTACCAGGCTGGGGCCAGGTCGTTGCCCGTGGCTGCGATCAGGAGGGTTGCCATGAAGGGTGCGGTGCCGCCGAAGAGCGCGTTGGAGAGGTTGAAGCTGACGGCGAAGCCGCTATACCGGACACGGGTCGGGAACATTTCCGCCAGGAAGCTGGGGAGCGTGCCGTCGTTGAGCGTTAGCATGGCGCCCAGCAGAATCTGGACCAGGACGATGACCAGGAAGTTTCCGGTGCCCAGCAGGGCGAAGGCGGGAACGGTCAGCACGATGAAGCTGAGGGATGCGGCGATGAGCACCTTCTTGCGGCCGTAGCGGTCGGAGAGCATTCCGGTGAGGAAAATGAATCCGATGTACGTCAGCAGCGCGATGGTGGTTGCGAGGAAGGATTCGGTTGCCCCGAGGCCAAGCTCGGAGGACAGGTAGGTCGGCATGTAGCTGAGGATCACGTAGAAGCCGACGGCGTTGAGCAGCACCGCGCCGACGGCCTTCAGCAGCAGCCGCCAGTGATTGCGGAAGAGTCCGAAGACGGGGGCCTTGATGGTCTGGTCCTCTGCTGCGAGCTCGCGGAATACAGGCGTGTCTTCGAGCTTGGTGCGGATGTAGCGCCCGATCAGGCCCATCGGGGCCGCAAGGAGGAACGGCAGACGCCACCCCCAGCTCTGCATCGCCTCGGAGCTGAGCAGAGTGGTCAGCAGGCCCGCGAGCAGGGAGCCCAGAAGCAGACCCGCTGCGGTGCTTGCCGGCACGACGGCGGCGTAGAGGCCGCGCTTGTTGGCGGGGGCGTACTCCACGAGGAATGCGGAGGCGCCGGCGTATTCTCCGGAGGCTGAGAAGCCCTGGGCGACGCGGATGATCAGGAGCAGGATCGGAGCCCAGATGCCGATCGTGTCGTAGCCAGGTATCAGTGCGATGCAGAACGTCGCTCCGGACATGATCAGGATGGACAGGGAAAGGGCAGTCCGGCGCCCGACGCGGTCACCGATGTGACCCCACACGAAACCACCGAGGGGCCGCACCAGGAACGAGATCGCGAACAGGGCAAAAGTCAGCAGCAGCCCGGTCTGAGCATCAGATTCGGGGAAGAAAACCGCCGCGATAGTGACGGCCAGGTAGCCGTACACGGCGTAGTCAAACCACTCCACAAAATTGCCGATAAAGCTGGCCGCGATCACACGCCGGCGTGTTTCCTTGCTGACGTCGCCGCCTGGGCCGGACCCGTCCGTCGTCGGAGGCTCTGAGGCTGCGGGGTCCGGAGCCCGCCGGGAGCTGTGATCCGGGATGGTTGCCGCTTTGTTTGGTTCGTTACTCATATGTCCACCAATGAAAATTTGGGTTGCATTGAACGCAACGCTGTTGCATCAGATTATGCGTGAGCTGAAACACAGTCAAGAGCTTTTTGTAGGCCCTAAAAGAAATCTGCTTACATAAAGGCCTGGAAGAAAGTGATTGACGCAACACCGCTGGCGATCTAGAGTTGCATTCAACGCAACACTGTTGCATTCGTCTATCTGTTTCCTTGAACCGAAAGAGGCCGCCATGACGGGCACCCTGAATGAAACCCTGGCCAGCGTCGACGCCGACGTCGCCCGGGCCATTGACCACGAGCTGGACCGCCAGCAGTCGACGCTTGAGATGATCGCGTCCGAGAATTTCGCCCCCGCCTCGGTCATGGAAGCGCAGGGCTCGGTCCTGACGAACAAGTACGCCGAGGGCTACCCGGGGAAGCGCTACTACGGCGGCTGCGAGCACGTTGACGTGATCGAACAACTGGCCATCGACCGGGTCAAGGCGCTGTTCGGCGCGGAAGCCGCCAACGTGCAGCCGCATTCGGGCGCGCAGGCCAATGCCGCCGCGATGTTTGCCCTGCTTGAACCGGGCGACACGATCATGGGGCTCTCGCTGGCGCACGGCGGACACCTCACCCACGGCATGCGCATCAACTTCTCCGGCAAGCTCTACAACGTGGTCCCGTACCACGTGAGCGAGCACACCCACCTGGTCGACATGGCCGAAGTCGAGGCCCTGGCCCTCGAACACCGCCCCAAAATGATCGTCGCCGGCTGGTCGGCCTACTCCCGGCAGCTGGACTTCGCCGAGTTCCGCCGGATCGCGGACCTCGTGGGCGCCTACCTGATGGTGGACATGGCCCACTTCGCCGGCCTCGTCGCCGCCGGGCTGCACCCGAACCCCGTGCCCTACGCCGACGTCGTCACCACCACCACCCACAAGACCCTCGGCGGTCCGCGCGGCGGGGTGATCCTGAGCAAGGAGGAATATGCGCGCAAGATCAACAGCGCCGTCTTCCCCGGCCAGCAGGGCGGCCCGCTGGAACACGTGATCGCGGCCAAGGCCGTTGCGTTCAAGATCGCGGCGTCGGCCGAGTTCAAGGAACGCCAGGAACGCACCCTCGAGGGTGCCCGCCTCCTCGCGTCCCGGCTCCTGAAGGATGACGTCGCCGCCGCCGGGATCTCGGTGGTCAACGGCGGCACGGATGTCCACCTGGTCCTGGTGGACCTGCGGCACTCGGAACTGGACGGACAGCAGGCCGAAGACCGGCTGCACCAGATCGGCATCACGGTCAACCGCAACGCCGTTCCGTTCGACCCCCGCCCGCCCATGGTCTCCTCCGGGCTGAGGATCGGCACCCCGGCCCTCGCTACGCGCGGCTTCGGCATCCAGGAATTCACGGAGGTGGCGGACATCATCGCCTCCGCCCTCACTTCACCGGCCATCAACAACGAACTCAGCGACGAAACCGCCGCCGTCCTCCGCCGCCGCGTCAGCGCCCTGGCGGGGAAATTCCCCCTCTACCCGCACCTTGGCAATAAGGCGGCGGCCCCGGCGCTTGAGGCAGAACTGATTGGAGCAGCACAATGAGCACGGAACAGCTTCCGGAGCACCCGGAATTCCTTTGGCGCAACCCGGACCCCAAGAAGAGCTATGACGCCGTGATTGTGGGCGGCGGCGGGCACGGCCTCGCCACGGCCTACTTCCTGGCCAAGAACCACGGGATGACCAACATTGCTGTCCTGGAAAAGGGCTGGTTGGCCGGCGGCAACATGGCCCGGAACACCACGATCATCCGCTCCAACTACCTCTGGGATGAGAGCGCGGCGATCTACGAGCACGCCCTGAAGCTCTGGGAGATCCTGCCGGAGGAGCTCGAGTACGATTTCCTGTTCAGCCAGCGCGGCGTGATGAACCTGGCCCACACCCTGGGCGATGTGCGCGAGAGCATGCGCCGGGTCGGGGCCAACAAGCTCAATGGCGTGGACGCCGAGTGGCTGGACCCGCAGCAGGTCAAGGAACTTTGCCCCATCCTGAACATCAATGACAACATCCGCTACCCGGTCATGGGCGCCACGTACCAGCCGCGCGCCGGCATCGCCAAGCACGACCACGTCGCCTGGGCGTTTGCCCGCAAGTGCGACGAACTGGGCGTGGACATCATCCAGAACTGCGAAGTCACCGGCTTCCTCAAGGACGGCAACCGCGTCGTCGGCGTCAAGACCAACCGCGGCACCATCCACACCGAAAAGGTCGGCCTCTGCGCGGCCGGACACAGCTCGGTCCTGGCGGAAATGGCCGGGTTCCGGCTGCCCATCCAGTCCCACCCCCTCCAGGCACTCGTGTCCGAACTGCACGAACCCGTCCACCCCACGGTGGTCATGTCCAACCACGTCCACGTCTACGTCTCCCAGGCGCACAAGGGCGAACTGGTGATGGGCGCCGGCGTCGACTCCTACAACGGCTACGGCCAGCGCGGATCCTTCCATGTGATCGAGCACCAGATGGCGGCCGCCGTCGAGCTCTTCCCGATTTTCGCCCGGGCCCACGTGCTCCGGACCTGGGGCGGGATCGTAGACACCACCCTCGATGCCTCCCCGATCGTGGGGACCACCCCGGTGGAGAACATGTTCGTCAACTGCGGCTGGGGCACTGGCGGCTTCAAGGGCACCCCGGCCGCGGGCCTCACCTTTGCGCACACCATTGCCACGGGAACGCCGCACGAACTGAACAAGCCGTTTGCGCTGGAGCGGTTCGAAACCGGCGCCCTGATCGACGAACACGGCGCCGCCGCCGTGGCCCACTAGAAGAGAGTCCGGACATGCTCCTCATTTCATGCCCCAACTGCGGCCCCCGGGACGAGACCGAGTTCCACTACGGCGGCCAGGCCCACGTGGCCTATCCGGAGAACCCGAACGAACTGAACGACCGCGAATGGGCCGAGTTCCTGTTCTACCGGGACAACACCAAGGGCGCCTTCGCCGAACGCTGGCTGCACAGCACCGGCTGCCGCCAGTGGTTCAACATGCTCCGCGACACGGTCACCTACGAGATCCAGGCTGTCTACCCGATGGGCGCCGCCCGTCCGGACAAAGCCGCCCCGGCGCCTGAATCCGGCACCGCCAGCACCGCCCCGGACAGCACCACCACCGGGACCGCGGCTCCCAGCATCGCTGCAACGAGCATTGCCACCAGCACAGCCCCCGCCAGCGCCACCGCCCCGGAAGGAGCAACCAAGTGACTTCCCAGAACGCCCGCCTCGACGCCGGCGGACGCATCGACCGCACCATCTCCTGGCGTTTCACCGTAGACGGCGAGGAATTCACCGGCCACCCCGGCGACACCCTCGCCTCGGCCCTGCTTGCCAACGGCCGCATCGCCGCCGGCAACTCGCTGTACGAGGACCGGCCCCGCGGCATCATGTCCGCCGGGGTGGAGGAATCCAACGCGCTGGTTCGTATTGAACCCCGGTTCCCGGGCCACGTGGCTGAGTCCATGCTCCCCGCCACCACCGTCACCCTGGTGGACGGCCTGAAGGCAGAACTGCTCAACGGACTGGGCCGTCTGGATCCCGAAGAGGACCGCGCGGAGTACGACAAGAAGTACGTCCACACCGACGTCCTGGTCATCGGCGGCGGCCCCGCCGGCCTGGCCGCGGCCCGCGAGGCCGTCCGCACCGGTGCCCGGGTGATCCTCATGGACGACCAGCCCGAACTGGGCGGATCGCTCCTTTCCGGCTCCACTGCACCTGGACTGGCTGAGACCATCGAAGGCAAGCCGGCCCTGGAATGGGTAGCGGACGTGGAAGCGGAACTCGTCTCGGGAGCCGAAAGCACCGTCCTGAACCGGACATCCGCCTTCGGCGCCTACGACGCCAACTACGTCATCGCCGTCCAGAGCCGCACCGACCACCTGTCCAGCCCGGCCGCCCCCGGCGTGTCCCGCCAGCGGATCTGGCACATCCGCGCGGCCCAGGTCATCCTGGCACCGGGCGCCCACGAACGCCCGCTGGTCTTCGAAAACAACGACCGCCCCGGCATCATGCTCGCCTCCGCGGTCCGCAGCTACCTCAACCGCTACGCCGTGGCCGCCGGTTCGCGCGTGGTCATCAGCACCACCAACGACAGCGCCTACAGCCTGGCCGCGGACCTGGTGGCCGCGGGCATCCGCGTCGAAGCCGTCGTGGACGCCCGCCCGCAGCTGAGCGAAACAGCCGCCGCAGCGGGCGCATCCGGCACCCGCGTGCTGATCGGCAGCGCCGTTGCCAACACCACCGGTGAGGAGCGCCTCACCGGCGTCACCGTCCGGAGCATCAACGACGGCGGCGAACTTACCTCCGGCGTCGAACAGCTCGCCTGCGACCTGCTCGCCGTCTCCGGCGGCTGGTCCCCCGTGGTACACCTGCACTCCCAGCGCCAGGGCAAGCTGCGCTGGGACGACGAGCTCGCCGCCTTCGTGCCGAGCACCGTGGTCCCGAACCAGCAGACCATCGGCTCCGGCCGCGGCAGCTTCGAACTCGAGGACTGCCTGACCGAGGGCATCTCCGCCGGAGCCTCAGCCGCCATCGCCGCAGGCTTCGCATCCTCCGTCGAACCCGCACCCCTCGGCGAACCAAAAGCGTCCGCGCCGACCCGCCAGCTCTGGCTGGTCCCCGGGCAGGAAGGCGGCCCGGATGACTGGCACCACCACTTCGTGGACTTCCAGCGCGACCAGTCCGTGGCCGACGTCCTGCGTTCCACCGGCGCCGGCATGCGCTCGGTGGAACACATCAAGCGCTACACCTCGATCAGCACCGCCAACGACCAGGGCAAGACGTCCGGCGTCAACGCCATCGGCGTCATCGCCGCGGCATTGCGGCAGGCCGGCGAAGCGTCCCGCGGCATCGGGGACATCGGCACCACCACCTACCGCGCCCCCTTCACCCCCGTGGCGTTCGCCGCCCTGGCCGGGCGCCAGCGCGGTAAACTCTTCGACCCGGCCCGCCTGACCTCTATCCACCCCTGGCATGTCGCCCACGGCGCCCTCTTCGAGGACGTCGGGCAGTGGAAGCGGCCCTGGTACTACCCGCAGGCCGGCGAAGACATGGACGCTGCGGTGCTGCGCGAATGCGCGGCCGTCCGCGAATCCGTGGGTTTCATGGACGCCACCACCCTGGGCAAGATCGAGATCCGCGGCAAGGACGCGGGCGAGTTCCTGAACCGCATCTACACCAACGCGTTCAAGAAGCTCGCCCCGGGCTCGGCCCGCTACGGCGTCATGTGCACCCCTGACGGGATGATCTTCGACGACGGCGTCACTCTCCGGCTTGATCCGGACCGGTACTTCATGACCACCACCACCGGCGGCGCCGCCAAGGTACTCGACTGGCTGGAGGAATGGCTGCAGACCGAATGGCCGGACCTGGACGTGCACTGCACCTCGGTCACGGAACAGTGGAGCACCATCGCCGTCGTCGGACCCAAATCCCGCGCGGTACTCGCAAAGGTGGCACCGCAGCTTGCCGCCGACGGCGGGCTGGAAGCGGAAGCCTTCCCGTTCATGACCTTCCGCGAAACCACCCTCGCCTCCGGCGTGCAGGCCCGGGTCTGCCGGATCTCGTTCTCCGGCGAACTCGCCTACGAGATCAACGTTCCGTCCTGGTACGGGCTGAACACCTGGGAAGCCGTGGCAGCGGCCGGAGCGGAATTCAACATCACCCCCTACGGCACCGAAACCATGCACGTGCTGCGGGCCGAAAAGGGCTACCCGATCGTCGGCCAGGACACCGACGGGACCGTCACCCCGCAGGACGCCGGGATGGAATGGGTGGTGTCCAAGGCCAAGGACTTCATCGGCAAACGGTCCTACGCCCGCCAGGACGCCGGCCGCACCGACCGGAAGCACCTGGTCAGCGTCCTTCCCGTGGACGGCACGATCCGGCTGCCGGAAGGCACCCAGCTGGTGGAGCGGGGCATCACCGTCAACCCCGCCTACGGCCCCGTGCCGATGCAGGGCTTCGTGACCTCGAGCTACCACAGCGCGGCGCTGGGCAGGTCATTTGCCCTCGCCCTGATCAAGAACGGCCGCAACCGCATCGGCGAAACCCTCGTGGCCGCCGCCGGGGACCAGCTGGTGGACGTTGTCGTCGCAGAAACCGTACTTTTTGACTCTGAAGGGGCCCGCAAAGATGGCTGACACAGCAGCACTCGAGAATTCCAAGAAGATCCAGACCCTCCGGAAGAGCCCGGCGTCGCCCCTGAAGGCAGCCTTTGAAGCCGGATCCGTTGCGGCCGTTGTGGAGCTGCGGGAAGTGCCGTTCCTGACCATGGTCGGGCTCCGGGTTGATCCGGCCGGCGACGCCGGGGAACAGCTGGGCGCCCTGACCGGCGGCCTGCCGTCCGCGTCAGGGGAGGTCCGCGGCAGCGGCGGGACCGCAGTGTTGTGGCTGGGTCCTGCCGAATTCCTGCTCGTGGCCCCCGCGGAATCCCATGAAAGCCTGGGCGGAGACCTGCCCGGCGCGCTGGTTGAGGCACTGGGCGACGGCGCGGGCCAGGTGGTGGATCTCTCCGCCAACCGCACCACGTTCGAACTCTCCGGTCCCCGGGCGCGGGCTGTCCTGGAGAAGGGCTGCTCCCTGGATCTGCATCCCCGCGTCTTCACGGCCGGCACGGCGCTGTCCACGGAGATCGGCGGCATCCCGGCCACTCTGTGGAAGACCGCGGAGGAGACCTACCGGCTCTTCCCGCGGGCCTCCTTTGCGGAGTTCCTTGGCCGCTGGCTCCTCGACGCCATGCGCGAATACGCCTCCCCCGAGGTTCCCTGATGGCGCTCAGCGTCCTGGATCTGTTTTCTGTTGGCATCGGGCCGTCCTCCTCCCATACGGTCGGCCCGATGCGGGCAGCCAAACGGTTCGCGGACGGGCTCAAAAGCGACGGGCAGCTGAGCGTGACCGCGAGGGTGCAGGCCGAACTGTTTGGCTCCCTCGGCGCCACCGGCCGGGGCCACGGCTCGGACAAGGCCGTGGTCCTGGGCCTGCAGGGCCAGGACCCGGACACGGTGGACACCGCCACCGCGGACGACCAGGTGGCGGCCGCTGCCCTGGATGCCGAGCTCCGGATCGGCGGGGAGCACCGGGTGGACTTCAACTGGGACGAGGATGTGGTGCTGCACCGCCGCAAGTCCCTGCCGGCCCATCCCAACGGCATGACCTTCCGGGCGCTGGACCACACCGGGGCAGTGCTCAAGGAACGGAGCTACTACTCGATCGGGGGCGGATTCGTCGTTGACGGCGACGCCCAGGGCGCTGATCAGGTCGTGGCGGATGACACCGTCCTGCCGTACCCCTTCACCACCGCCGACGAGCTCCTGGAAATCTGTGCCCGCGAGAACATGTCCATCGCCGACGTGATGCTCGCCAACGAGCTCGTCTGGCGCAGCGAAGCCGAACTCCGGGAGAGGCTCCTGGCCCTCTGGGCGGTCATGCGCCAGTGCGTCGAGAACGGCTGCAGCGCGGAGGGAATCCTGCCCGGCGGGCTGAACGTCAAACGGCGCGCCCCGGCGTTGTTCCGGACGCTGGCGGCATTCGCCGTCAGCGCCGAAGCCGCGGCGAGGAACCCGTCCCCGGTCCAGGTGCCCGCGGACCCGCTGCTCGCCATGGAATGGGTGAACCTGTTCGCCCTGGCGGTCAACGAGGAGAACGCCGCGGGGGGCCGGATCGTCACCGCCCCCACCAACGGCGCGGCCGGGATCGTGCCGGCCGTCCTGCACTACTACGTCAAGTTCGTTCCCGGGGCCAACGACGACGGCGTCATCCGGTTCCTGCTGACGGCGGCCGCCGTCGGGATCTTGTTCAAGATCAATGCCTCCATCTCGGGGGCGGAGGTCGGCTGCCAGGGCGAAGTCGGATCGGCGTGCTCCATGGCGGCCGCCGGGCTGTGCGAGGTTCTGGGCGGCACCCCGGCGCAGGTGGAGAACGCCGCCGAGGTCGGGATCGAGCACAATCTCGGGCTGACCTGCGACCCTGTCGGCGGACTGGTGCAGATCCCCTGCATCGAACGCAATGCCATTGCCAGCGTCAAGGCCATCAACGCCGCCCGCCTGTGCCTGCACGGCGACGGCAGCCACAAAGTGTCGCTGGACAAAGCCATCAAAACCATGCGCGAAACAGGAGCGGACATGAAAACCAAGTACAAGGAAACTTCCCGTGGAGGCCTCGCCGTGAATGTGATCGAGTGCTGAACCGTGGATACCCTGACTAGCGGCGTCGATGAATACGTTCTGACCCTCGACTGCCCGGAAACACGGGGCCTCGTCCACGCCGTGTCCGGATTCCTGCTCGAACAAGGCTGCGACATCCTGGAAAGCAAGCAATTCGACTCCCAGGACGACGGCCATTTCTTCATGCGGATCCACTTCGCCGTGGCCGAAGACTCCCCCGGAGGACCGGCCACCCTTGGTTCGCTTGAGGAGGCCTTCGCGCCCGTGGCCGAGAAATTCGGCATGCAATGGCAACTGCGCGCCCACGGGGCGAAGCGCCGGGTCCTGGTCATGGTCTCCAAATTCGAGCATTGCCTCAACGACCTGCTGTTCCGCGCACGTATCGGGGAATTGCCCATCGATATTGTCGCGGTCGTCTCGAACCATCCGGACCACCGGGGCATCGTGGAATGGCACGGCATCCCGTTCTTCCATGTGCCCGTCACGGCAGACACCAAGCCGGCGGCCGAAGCGGCCCTGATGGAACTCGTCGACCGGCTGGACGTCGAACTGGTGGTTCTGGCCCGTTACATGCAGGTCCTCAGCGACGAGCTCACCCGCCGCCTGGATGGCCGCGCCATCAACATCCACCACTCCTTCCTGCCCAGCTTCAAGGGCGCCAAGCCCTACCACCAGGCGCACGCCCGCGGCGTGAAGACCGTCGGCGCCACCGCGCACTACGTCAACGCCGAGCTCGACGAGGGACCGATCATCTCCCAGCAGGTAGTGGAGGTGGACCACACCTTCGGCGCCGAGGATCTCGTCGCAGCCGGACGCGACACCGAACGCAAGGCACTCTCCAACGCCGTCCGCTGGCACTGCGAGGGCCGCGTTTTCCTCCAGGGCAACCGGACCGTCGTGCTGCGCTAGCTGCGGACCCACCCAGGGGTCCGGCGGTAGCCGTGTCACCACGGCGCGCCCGTTAAATCCACAACTACGAAAGAGACATCAGTGAATCAGCCACTTCCCAGCGTTACGGGCAGCAACCGCGTCAAGCGCGGCATGGCGGAGATGCTCAAGGGCGGCGTCATCATGGACGTCGTCAACGTCGAGCAGGCCCGCATCGCTGAGGATGCCGGAGCCGTGGCAGTCATGGCGCTGGAACGCGTTCCCGCCGACATCCGCGCCCAGGGCGGCGTGTCCCGCATGTCCGATCCCGACATGATCGAGGCGATCATCGCGGCCGTGTCCATCCCGGTCATGGCGAAGGTCCGGATCGGCCACTCCGTCGAGGCCCAGGTCATTCAGACCCTCGGCGTGGACTACATCGACGAGTCCGAGGTCCTGACCCCGGCCGACTACGCCAACCACATCGACAAGTGGAACTTCACCATTCCCTTCGTCTGCGGCGCCACCAACCTCGGTGAGGCCCTGCGCCGCATCAACGAGGGCGCGGCCATGATCCGCTCCAAGGGTGAAGCCGGCACCGGCGACGTCTCCAATGCCACCACCCACATGCGCCAGATCCGTGCCGAGATCAAGAAGCTCGCCGGCATGGCCGAGGACGAGCTCTACGTCGCCGCGAAGGAACTGCAGGCGCCGTACGAACTGGTCAAGGAAGTTGCCGCCACCGGCAAGCTCCCCGTTGTCCTGTTCACCGCCGGCGGGATCGCCACCCCGGCCGACGCCGCGATGATGATGCAGCTCGGCGCCGACGGTGTCTTCGTCGGCTCCGGCATCTTCAAGTCCGGCAACCCGGCCCAGCGGGCCGCCGCCGTCGTGAAGGCCACCACCTTCTTCGACGATCCGGAAGAGATCGCCAAGGCCTCCCGCGGCCTGGGCGAGGCCATGGTCGGCATCAACGTGGACGAGATCCCGCAGCCGCACCGCCTCGCCGAGCGCGGCTGGTAACAGCAACACTCTGAAAGGAACAAACTTGATCATCCGTCATGACGACTGGTCCCACCTGATCGGTGCGACAGTGGAAATCCGGCGCGAAGGAGACACCGTCCGCACAGGCCTCGTTGACCACGCCACAAAAGACTCCAACATCCTCTGGCTTGCCCCGGAAGGCAACAATCCGCGGAAAATGATCGACAAAGCCCAAGGCTACGAAGCATGGGCCGGCTCCGCGTTACTCCGCTGACCTTTGGCAATGTCCGTAAAGTAGCGCATCCCACTCCGCGGATGAATGTACCTAAGCGGCCATTCCGCTGCCGAAGAGGCGTTCGGCCAGCTGGAGCAGGTGTGCCGGCGCATCTGCTTCATCGCCGTTGTCTTGGTGGCCGAGGAAAACAGCCGTCCCACTGACGGCCTCCTCAAGATGTAAACCTGCTTCGCGGATCAGCACTTCGGCACGGGCGTTCAGGGGCAGGGGGATAGAGTCTGCCTCGTCGTTCAGATAAACGTGCCAATCTTTACTCGTGATTGCTCCGACGTTTCCTTCAACCAAGGTCTGTCGCGCGGCCAGGGCCGTGTCGATCTTTTCGACGCGGACGGGCTGACTTAGGCGTGCCGGGATAACCAGGGCGATGCGTTTTGCGCGCATGACTGGTCCTTTCTGTGCTTAACGGTTGGCGACCCCGAAAGGCTTATAATAGGGTCCAATCGGGAATTAGACGATGCTCATTCGGGGCATTTAGATGCGGCGGGAATCGTCCGCTCCCCGCGGCCCTTTTCATCGCAGAACAACCCGGCCCCCATGCGGCTGGTGGACCGTCATGGGCGGCATGTCACCGCTGGTTTTTGCGCGGCTTTGCGAACAGATTCTCGCCGGTTTCGTTTTTTGCCCTTTTTTCGGCCCTCTTTTCGAGAATCGACTTTCCCGTTTTTTTGGCACTGCTATTTCTAGGAGACTTTCCTGACAATTGAACCACGCCTTTCTAAAATGCAATCTACCCATCACCATACCCACTTAAATTTTTAATGCCAGTCGTCGCGGGTCGCGCACATTATGGAACCGATGTGGAGGCAAAAGATATGCAGCAAATTTCACTTTTCCTCGCCGCCCACGGCGCAGGAGCGGCGGAATCCTCGCGGACTCCCCCTCCCAAGGCGATCGTGGCGTACCGTTCAACAACCACGGGGCGGGCAGCAACGCCACTGGGTCAGCCCGCTCCACGACGTGGCTGCTTTGCTTGCCGACGAGGCGCGGACAGAGGCGGTTGTCTTCACCTTCGCGTCTGCGCCGTTCCCTCCGGGGCGCCGCCGTGGCACACTGGGACGACTATCGAGTGTCTGGGGGGATTCCAGGTCAGGAGATTGTCATGGGCATTCGGATGCACCCCCACACTTCGTGCTGTCGGTCGGCGGTGAGCAGCGCATGATGATCGGCTGGGCTTATCTCATGGCTGCCATCATGACCATTGACGCTCTCCTGCTGGGACTGTTGCTGTTGAACGTTAAGTGGCCGAAGCACTGGAAGAAGAATTAGGCCGCAGACGCTTCTCCTAAGGGCCGGGGCTCCCCCGGTCCTCACGTCGTTGGTGCCAGCTCGGCCGCGGGCACGACGACGGCGCCGGTCGCCGTCGAGTCCGGGTTCAGCATCCAGCCGACCCGCTTGGCGGCGTTGAGCACCACCGCACTTTCCATGAGCTGGATTCCGGGGATCCGCAGCTGGAGGGCCTGTTCAGCGTTCAGGACATCCGCCAGGGAATGCAGCCACATCAGGATCACGAAGTTGGTGCGCCCGGTGGTGGACGCGCTGAGCCGGAGGTTGCGGAAGCTGCGCAGCTCGGCCGCGGCGGCCTCATGCTGGCCCGGCGGGACGTTGGCGAACCACTGGCAGGTCACCGGATACCCCGAGTATTTCTGTGCGATTTCGCACCGGAACGAGAGGACACCGCTGGCCAGCACCCGGTTCAGCTGCCGTTGGACCGTGGCCGGGCTGCGTCCGAGGGCGCGGGCAATGTCCGCCGCCGCCGCCCGCCCGTCCCGGGCCAGGAACGGGATCAGGTCCAGGTGGCTCTGCGGCAGCGGCGCACCCTGATTCCCTGCCGTGGCCGGGCCGGAAGCCTCGGGCCCCGCCAGAGCCTGGAGGGCGGCCATCTGCGACTTGTCCAGGACGTTCAGCCGCCACGCGTAACCGCCGGAGTACAGCCGCGTGCACAGCGACGTCTGGTACTTGATGAGACCCGGGATCTTCCTGAACTGCGGCATCACGTGGCCACTGTAGTGGGCCAGCGTGGGCGTGATGACCGTCAGCATGAGGTCGCGGTTGCTGGCAGCCTCCTCCACCGTGACCACTTCGGGGATGGCCGCCAGCGCGGCGGTGACGTCGGCGCGCAGCGTCATTTCGCAGTCCACGTCCACGAGCGCCAGGCACATCTGCTTCGGATCTCCCATCAAATGAGCCGTGCTCCAGGCGGTGCCGGAGGCCTTGAGCCGATCCCAGCGGGCGGCCAGGGTGGTGGCGTGGGCGCCCAGGACGCCGGCGGCATCCGACCAGCTGATCCGCGGCGCAATCTGCAGTGCGTTGATCAGCTGAAGGTCTTCCTCACTGATGTCCACGGAACCTCCTCCGTCCATGCATGATTCCTGTTCCAGCCATCATACTTTTGCATTTTTCCAGCCATTCTTATGGGTGTGACTCCAGTCACTTCACAATTGGTGCTAACACTTACCAACCGTTCGGGAAGAGAGAACATATGTCGGTCACCGCCGATGCCAAGGAACTACACAGCCAGATCACCCGGTTGCGCCACGAGTTGCACCAGGAGCCGGAGATCGGCCTGGCACTCCCCCGCACCCAGGAGAAAGTTCTCAAAGCCCTCGACGGCCTGCCGTACGAAATCACCCTCGGCGAGACCACGACGTCGGTCACCGCGGTCCTGCGCGGCGGCGCACCGCACACCTCCGCCGACAAACCCGTTGTGCTGCTGCGCGCGGACATGGACGGACTTCCCGTCCAGGAGCGCACCGGCGTCGGCTACTCCTCCAGGGTCGACGGCGCCATGCACGCCTGCGGCCACGACCTCCACACCTCGATGCTGGCCGGGGCCGCCACCCTGCTGGCCGAACGCCGCGACCAGCTGGCCGGCGACGTCGTCCTGATGTTCCAGCCGGGCGAGGAGGGCTACGACGGCGCCGGGCACATGATCCGCGAAGGGGTGCTGGACGCCGCGGGCCGGCGCGCGGACGCCGCCTACGGCATGCACGTCTTCTCCTCCCTGGAGCCGTACGGCCAGTTCGCCACCAAGCCGGGCGTGATGTTGAGCGCCTCGGACGGGCTGTTCATCACGGTCCTGGGCGCGGGCGGCCACGGCTCCGCCCCGCACGCGGCCAAGGATCCCGTCACCGCAGCCGCCGAAATGGTGACCGCGCTGCAGGTCATGATCACCCGGCAGTTCAACATGTTCGACCCGGTAGTCCTGACCGTCGGCGTCCTGCACGCGGGCACCACCCGCAACGTCATCCCCGAATCGGCGCGCATCGAAGCGACCGTCCGGACGTTCTCCCACGCCTCCCGCGAACGGATGATGTCCGCTGTTCCCCTTCTCCTGAAGGGCATCGCCCACGCCCACGGGCTGGAGGTGGAAGTCGAATACCGCGGCGAATACCCGCTGAGCATCACGGACGAAAACGAGACCCTCACCGCGGAGAAAACCATCCAGAACCTGTTCGGGGAGTCCCGGCTGACCCGCTGGGCCACCCCCCTCAGCGGATCCGAGGACTTCTCCCGGGTGATGGCGGAAGTGCCGGGCACCTTTATCGGGCTCAGCGCCGTCGCCCCGGAAGCGGACCACACCGAGACCGCGTTCAACCACTCCCCGTACGCCACGTTCGACGACGGCGTCCTCGCCGACGGCGCGGCGCTCTACGCCGAGCTCGCCATTGCCCGGATCGCGGCGCTGGCGTCCGCCGGCACCCCCACGTCCCTCGCTTCCTAGCCCCCACTACTTCGGAGATATCATGACCACCATCACCAACCCCCAGCTCTCCGGCCGGGCGGCCACGCGGAAGACCCTCCTCGGTACGGGCATCGGGAACGCCGTCGAATGGTACGACTGGGCCATCTATGCCACGTTCACGCCGTTCATCGCCAGCCAGCTGTTCAGCAAGGCGGATCCCGCCTCGGCGGTGCTGGCGACGCTGGCGATCTTCGCCGTCGGCTTCGTGGCACGGCCCGTCGGAGGCTTCCTCTTCGGCTGGATCGGCGACCGCATCGGCCGCAAGACATCCATGACCCTCGCCGTCGGCCTCGCGTCGCTGGGCAGCCTCATGATCGGCGTCGCCCCGTCCTTCGCGACCATCGGCGTCTGGGCGTCGGTGATGCTGCTGGTGGCCCGGCTGATCCAGGGCCTGGCCCATGGCGGCGAGCTGCCGTCGTCGCAGACGTACCTCTCCGAAGTGGCCCCGAAGGAGAAGCGCGGCCTGTGGGCGACCCTGATCTACACCTCGGGCACGGTGGGTATCCTGGCCGGCACCCTGCTGGGCGCCGTGCTCAACATGACCCTGAGCACCGAGGCCATGAATGACTGGGGCTGGCGCATCCCCTTCCTGGTCGGTGCCGTCATGGGCCTCTACGCGCTGATCATGCGCTCCAAGCTGCACGAGTCCGAGGCCTTCGAAGGCGAGACGGCCTCCGAGAAGCGCGCCCCGATCTGGCCGCAGATCGTGCAGTACCGCAAGCAGGCCCTCCAGGTCATCGGACTGACCGTGGGCCTCACGGTGATCTACTACATCTGGGGTGTCGTGGCCCCGAGCTACGCCGCCACTACCTTGAAGATCGACCGCGGTGAAACCCTTTGGGCCAGTGTGATCGCCAACATCGTGTTCATCGCCGCCCTACCGTTCTGGGGCAAGCTGTCCGACAGGATCGGCCGCAAGAAGGTGCTCTGGGCCGGCGCGGCCGGAGCCGCCGTCATGCACTTCCCGATGACCTGGCTGCTGAAGGATTCGGCGTGGCAGCTGGCCGTGGCCATGTCCGTCATGCTGATCTTCATTGCCGCCAGCGCCGCGATCGTCCCGGCCGTCTACGCGGAACTGTTCCCCACCAGCATCCGGACCATCGGCGTCGGCGTCCCGTACTCCATCTGCGTGGCCGTGTTCGGCGGGACCGCCCCGTACCTGCAGACCTGGCTCGGAACTATCGGCCTCGCCAACGTGTTCAACGTCTACGCCGTGGCGCTGCTGCTGGTCAGCGTGCTGTTCGTCTTCACTATCCCGGAGACCAAGGGCAAGGACCTGACACACTAGGAGCACCGTGCTGGGGAGGGGGGATCTAGAGCCTATTGGGCCGCGGCGGTATGCTTCATCATCACCTCCCGGTTCCGGGCAACGCTTCTCTAGCGCGGCCCGGAATCGGGCGGCTATGGCATGTCCGCCACCGACAGCCCATGGAAGGTTCTCCCGATGTCAGATTCTGAACTCCCGGCTTTGCGTGAACAGGCTGCCCGCGGTGACCGCGATGCAATCGACGAACTGATTGAGCGTGCTGCGGAACGAGGGGACTTCGACGAATTGCGTCGTCTCGCTGGCGGCGGCAGCCGGGGCGCCGTGGACCAGCTCGTGGAACTCGCCGCCGAGAAGGGTGACACGGAGGAGCTTCAGCGCCTCGCAGCGGCGGGCAGCCAGGACGCGGCGGACGTACTGGCCGAACTTAGCGACGAAATGCACCCGGACGACGACGAGTAGCGGCTGTGCGTGCTGAGGCGAGGAAGCCAGCAACGGGTGACCACGGACCTCAGCGCCGCCAGCAATACGGCGTCGTCGTTGACACCCGGAGCAATCCGTAGCGTTCCAGAATGGGCCGTGAATATTCCGTTGAATCGCTGTGGATGAGCCTTTTTCCGAGCGCCACCGCGGCCCGGGCCCGTGCCGCGGTCAGGGCGCGGTATATCCCCCGGCCGCGCCATTCTTCGAGGGTCGCCCCGCCCCAGATGCCGGCGAATTCCGTGTCCGCAACCGGTTCAAGACGGCCCGCGCTGACGATCAGCCCCTGATGTTCGGCAACCCATAGTTCCATCCCGTCGTCGGATGCCACCCGACGCAGGATCGCTTCAGCGTTGCCGTCAGAGACGGGGTTGCCAAACACCTTGTCCTGCATGGCGCTCATGGCGCGGATATCCGGTTCTTCGGTCACCCGCCGCAGGCTGACGCCGGGCGGGAGGTCCACGTCCACGGCCAACGCGCTGGCCGGACCGATCATGATCGACTCGGCCTCTTCAGGCTCGAATCCGTTCGCGAGCAGCGCCTCATGGAGTCCGGGCGCATGATCGTGGCCGCGGGTCTTCCACTCGACCCGCAGGATTGCCGGATCCGCTCGGTAGAACCCCAGCGCTTCCGCCACCAGGTCCCCAGTTGTTTCCGCGCTGGCCCTATCGAGGTCTTGATAAGTCACGAAACCGCGGCCGCCCTCGAAGGTCACGAGCCGCAACGGGCCCAGCCGCACGACGGCGACCGCACTCGCGGTCTCCGCATCCGTCCGGAGCTGCTGGTCGTACGCCGTGAGAAATGTCGAAATAGCCATCGGCCCCTACGGTACAACGGCCGGGTCCGGCGCGGGATCCTCGCCGGAATCTGGCTCAAAGAATGAATCATCTGGCTTTTAGGATGAGATTGCCGCGATATGGAGTGAAGCGGGTGATTGCCGTGGATAGGGTGACTGGCATGGAACCAGTTCTGAAATTTGCACGGCGTTGGGGTGCCCCCGTGGCGGCCGTCCTTTTCTTCTCCCTGTGGTGTGTGGCTGAGGCCGGCAGAATGGGAGGGTCCTGGCTGGCGTGGTCCGGGAACTGGCCGCTGGTGCTTATGACATTGGCAATTGCCGCGGCGTCCTGGAAACCCCTGGTGTCCCTCGGGTTCACGGCCGCACTCCTCTTCGGTCAGTTAGGCCATGCCCTGCCGCCGATGTATTCAAATCACTGGGCCATCTATCTGGGCTCATTCATCGCCCTTGGCTTCATCTTGTGGACCGCCCCGCCGCGGCTGCGGTACATCGCGGCGGGCGCGAACGTGCTCGCCGCTGCCATCATGGCGTTCCTGATGCTCTCGTGGCGATACGGCGACGGTGTCGGCTGGTTCCCCCCTGCGTACGCCGGCGATCGGTGGATGCTGCAGGACTATGGCTGGCAGCTTTTTGCGCTCCTCCTGCTCATCGCCGGGGCCTGCGCCGCCGTCGGACTTCTGCTCGCCCTGTATCAAGAACGGGGCAGTCTGTTCCGGGCCCGGGAACTGGCCCAGAACAGCCTGAAGGAAACCGAGATCGACCTCATCGTGGAGCAGGAACGGACACGCATCGCCCGGGATCTGCACGACGTCCTCGCCCATTCCCTGGCCGTCATCGCCGCCCAGGCAGATGGGACGCGCTACCTGAGCAAGGACCAGCCCAAGGCCGTCCTAAACGCCCTGGACACTATTGCCCGCTCCGCCCGCAGCGCCTTGGTGGATGCGCAGCGCGCGATCGAGGGCGTCCGCGATGACGGTATGGTGACGCCGCAACCGCGGCTGAGCGACATTCCCGCACTCATCGAAGGCATGCAGCGCGGCAGCTTGAAAATCCACCGCAGCGAATCCGGGACACCGGTGGAGCTCTCCACAGGACAGGAAGTAGCGGTTTTCCGGATCGTGCAGGAGTGCTTGACCAATGCGCTCAAACATGGCGGGCGCGGCACGGATGTGCGGCTTCACCTCGACTGGAGCGGGCCGGGTCTGACCCTGCACGTGGCCTCGGCCATTGCCCCAGCCACTCAAGAGGCTGCTGCGGATCCGGCCCCGTCCCGGGTGGGCCGGGGCCTGCCCGGCATGCGTGAACGCGCCCACTTGGCTGGCGGATGGCTGACGGCCGGACCCGACGGCGAACACTTCCGCGTGATGGTCTTCATTCCGTTCGGAGCCCGGACAGCCATCCCGGGCGACGGCCAAGCCGGCGTCGAGACCGAAGCCCCGTCCATAGAAACTGGGGGCGGGGAAGACCAGCCGGTGTTCGCCGGAAGTGGTTTGACCGGACGGACGTTGCCTGAACGCGAAGCAGACGACCGTGGCTGACGCCGGGGCGGCCATCACCGTCGCGCTGGTCGATGACCAGCCCTTGTTCCGTGCGGGTATCCGCATGCTGGTGGAGAGTCAGGCGGACATGGAAATGGCGGGCGAAGCCGCGGACGGTGAGCAGGCCGTGGCCCTGGCATCCAAGTGTCATCCGGACGTCATGCTGATGGACCTGCGTATGCCTGTTATGGACGGGGTGGAAGCCACCCGCCGGATCGTGCAGCACTCCGAAGCTGCCGGCACAGACCAGCCCAAAATCATCGCGTTGACCACGTTTAACCGGGATCAGGCGGTGGTCCAGGCCGTGCAGGCCGGGGCCACCGGGTACCTGCTCAAGAGCGCAGAACCTGAATTTCTGCTGGCGGCCATCCGCACCGTCCACTCGGGGTATTCCGTCATCGCGCCAGGATCCATCCATTCCCTCTTCGAACATGCCGCCAGAAACGCTCCCAACACGGGGCCGGACCTGTCAGTCCTGGACGTCCTTTCCGCACGCGAGCGTGACGTCTTCTTGCTCGCCGCCAAGGGCCTGAGTAACGGCGAAATGGCGGAGAGCCTGTTCGTCTCGGAAGCCACAATCAAGACCCACCTGCGCAGCGTGCTGGACAAACTTGACCTGCGCACCCGGCTGCAGCTGGTCGCCTTCGCCCACGAACGCCGCCTGCTCGGCGCCTGAACGGCCCAACCTCCGCACGATCTTCGAACAGGGCACCTGCCGCCCTCAGCACACCGGGACGAACCCGCTGCTGAGTTGGCTGGCGGGGTGCCCGGCGCGACGTTGCGTTTGCCGTCCGCGCCAGGTCCATCAGGTGCGTCCGCTCCCCGTAGCTGGGGATGCCCGCCTGTTCCGGGGAGATCTTCGCGCGCCGTGAAATCAGAAACGCACGGATTTCCTCTTTTCTGTCCACATCCACCACGCTACGCACGCCGGGCGTCCGGTGGCAGTGCCTGCCAGACACCCCCACGGCGACCCCGCCGATGCGGCGGCGGAGCGCGCGTGCGCAATGAGGCCCTCAGCCACCTGGCGCGGTTGGACGCAGCGGCTAGCTGGAGCGCCCGTCGAGCGTGTCCTGGATGCGGCGCGCCACCTCAGCGGTGGGTGTGGATCGGGAGAAGACGGCGACTACGAGGTCATCCCCTGCGGGGGCGGCGGACGAGTCATCTGGGGAGAGTACGCCGAAGATGCGGCGTACTGCCAGCAGTTCGTGTTCCAGGTTCCGGAGGGATCCGCGGGGCGAATCCAGCATCATTTCGCGCAGCACATAGTTGTGCGTGGACGTAACGGCCGCCGCGAACCGGATGGCATCAAGTGCCGCCAGGCCTGGGAGGGACTGCCGGAGGTAGTCGGAGAAAAGCCGCTCATAGCGGGATACCATGATCGTTTCCCGGTCCCGGAGCGCGGGCACCGCCTGCACCACGTGGTAGCGTTTTTGGGCGATTTTCCGGCGCTCAGAGAACTTCCCAAAGACGAGTGCCGCGGCCTGGGACACCGCTTCCCACGGATCGGCATGGCCCGCGGCCAGGTAGCTGCCAAGCTCATCGAGCAAGGCTTCGTGGTCTGCAAAGATCACGTCTTCCTTGGCGCGGAACTGGCGGAAGAACGTGCTCCGGGAGATCCCGGCCGCCAGGGCGATATCGTCCACGCTGGTTGGGTCGTAGCCGTTGTCGGTGAACAGATCCAGGGCGGCCTCGGCCACCTCGGAACGGAAATTAGCCACTGATGCCATCCCGGTACAGTAACAGCGCGTCGCCCTGTCCGCCGCCGCCACAGAGTGCGACGGCGGCCTTGCCGCTCCCGCGGCGGACCAGCTCATGGACGGCCGAGACGACCAGGCGTGCTCCGGAGGCGCCGATCGGATGTCCGATGGCGATGGCACCGCCGTTGACGTTCACCTTGTCCAAACCGAGGCCCAGAACGGCCGCGGAGTGCTCAACCACCGAAGCGAAGGCCTCGTTGATCTCCACGAAGTCAAGGTCACCGGGCGTCCAACCCGCGCGGGCCAGGGCCGCGGTGATGGCCAGCGCCGGTTTGTCCGGCAGCGTCGTGTCCGGGCCGGCAATCTGCCCGGCGGGCCCGACGACGGCCAGCACCTCGAGGCCGTTGGCGTCCGCGTACGCGCGGCTCACCAGCACAACGGCCGCGGCGCCGTCGCTCAACGGGGAGGCATTGCCGGCCGTGACGGTCCCGGTGGCGGTGAAGGCCGGCTTCAGCCCGGCCAGCACCTCCTGGGTGGACTGCGGGCGGACCCCCTCGTCGAGGCTCACCAACGCGGGTGGGCTGCCCTTCTGCGGCACGGCAACGGGGGCCATCTCGGCGTCGAACAGCCCCTGCGCCTGGGCCGCGGCCGCACGCTGGTGCGACAGCGCCGCGATCCGGTCCTGCGACACGCGGGACAGCTGAAGGTTCCCGTTGGCCCGATCCGTGGCAATACCCATGAGCTCCTCGTCGAAGGCATCAGTGAGTCCATCGTGGCCGGCCGAGTCCAGGACCGTGACACTGCCGTAGAGGTAACCGGCGCGCGAGCCGGCGAGTAGGTGCGGCGCCTGGCTCATGGATTCCTGGCCGCCGGCCACGACGATCTCCGCCTCGCCCAGTCTCAGCAGCCGGACACCCTCGATGATGGCCGTCAACCCGGAGAGGCACACCTTGTTCACCGTGACGGCGGGGGTGCTGAGCGGTATTCCTGCCGCCACGGAGCTCTGGCGCGCCGGGTTCTGGCCCGCACCGGCGGTCAGTACCTGGCCCACGATGACGGCGTCAACGGCCGCCGGATCGATCCCGGAGCGTCCCAGGGCCGCGGCGATGGCGGCGGCACCAAGCTTCACTGCGCTCAGCGCAGCCAGTTGGCCCATCAGTTTTCCCTGCGGCGTGCGTGCGGCCCCGACGATGACGATGTCCTGGCCGCTCATTTGGCGGCCTCCGGGCTGAGAGCAACGGCGCTGACACCCAGGGCGCGCAGCCGGGACTTCAGGACCTTGCCGGTGGAATTGTGCGGGAGTTCATCGGGAAAGAGGATGCGGTCCGGCACCTTGAATCCGGAGAGCAGGCCCTGGACATGCGCGCGGATTTCCTCAGCCGTGACCGGAAGGGTGCTGCTCCGGATGACAAAGGCAACCGGACGTTCGCCCCATTTCTCGTGCGGGACACCGATCACGGCCACGTTCAACACCGCAGGATGGCTGCTGATGGCCTGCTCCACCTCAATGGTGGAGATGTTCTCGCCGCCGGAGATGATGATGTCCTTGGCCCGGTCCTTGAGCTGGATGTAGCCGTCCGGGTGCATCACGCCGAGGTCTCCGGTGTGGAACCACCCGCCGGCGAAGGCCTCGGCCGTGGCCTCGGGGTCCTTGAAGTATCCGAGCATCACGTTGTTGCCCCGCAGCACGATTTCACCCAGCGTTGTGCCGTCCGCCGGGACGTCGAGCATGTCCAGGTCCACGATGCGCGCCGTCTCGGCCTGCAGCATCCCCACGCCCTGGCGTGAGATCTTCACGGCCCGGTCCTGGGGGGACAGATCATCCCACTCGGACTGGTACTCGCAGATCGTGTAGGGGCCGTACACCTCGGTCAGCCCGTAGACGTGCACCACGGTGATCCCGAGTGAGTCGAGGGACGTGATGATAGCGGGCGAGGGCGGGGCGCCCGCCGTCGTGATCAGCAGCGGCGCCGTCAGCTCGTGCGCCTGGGGCGCGCCGGCAATGATGCTGCACACCGTGGGGGCGCCGCAGAGGTTGGTGACACCGAGGGTGTCGATGGCGTCCCAGACGGCATCCGCGCGCACGGCGCGCAGGCAGATATGGACTCCCGCGACGGCGGTCACTGCCCATGTCGTGCACCAGCCGTTGCAGTGGAACATCGGAAGGGTCCACAGATAGCGGGTGTCGCCGCTGAACTGGTTGTGGATGGTTTCCCCGAGTGAGTTCAGGTAAGCCCCGCGATGTGAATACAGCACGCCCTTGGGCTTGCCCGTTGTCCCTGAGGTGTAGTTCAGCGTGATGGGGGCGCGTTCGTCCTGGACCCCCCACGGGAGATCTGCGTCCCGGCCATCCGGTCCCGCGAGGAAATCCGCATAGCGGGTGGTGTTAATACCCGCCGGGACCACCGGATCGGGGATCGTGCTGTCGGGCACTTCGATCACGCCGGCCAGCTGCGTCAGGCCGAGGTCCAGTCCCGCCACGGTGCCCAGCAGTTCCGAATCGGCAAACAGCAGCCTGGCTTCGGAGTGTTCCAGGATGTACTGCAGTTCCCGGGCGGACATCCGCGTGTTCAGGGCCACCAGGACGCCCCCGGCGAGGGGAACGGCGTAGTGGGCAATCAGCAGTTCAGGCACATTGGGACTCAGGAAGGCCACGCGGTCGCCCGGCTGGATCCTGCTCCTGATCGCCTTGGCCAGCAGTTGGGCTTCGGCGGCGAAGTCCGAGTAGGTGTAGGAGCGGTCGCCGTGGATGATCGCCGTCTTCTGTCCGAAGACCTCGGCGGAGCGCTGGAGGAACCGCAGGGGGCTCAGCGGAGTTTCGTTGGGACGCTCGATGGTGGTCATGGCGGGTCCTTTAGGCGAAGGCGCTTTGTCCGGTGACATCGCGGCCGATTAGTAGGGTCTGAATGCTTTGCGTGCCTTCATAGGTGTGGATGGATTCGATGTCCAGCAGGTGCCGGATCACGTGGTTTTCCAGCAGGATGCCGTTGCCGCCGAGCATGTCACGGGCAATGGATGCCAGCTCGCGGGCCTTGCGGGTGTTGTGGTATTTCGCCATCGCGGCCTGCGTGGGGCGCATCAGACCGGCCGCATCAAGACCCGCCAAGTGGACACAATGCAGCTGCATGCTGGTCAGCTCCGAGAGCATATAGGTCAGCCGTTCCTGGACCAGCTGGAACTTTGCCAGCGGCTTGCCGAACTGTGTCCGCTGCGTGGCGTAGTTCAGCGCGGCCTCGTAGACGGCGGTGGCGTGGCCCAGGGCGGACCAGGCCACGCCCAGCCGCGTCGCCACGAGGACCCTGGAGGTGTCCTTGAACGTGCGCGCGCCGGGGAGCAGATTGGCTTTGGGGATGCGGACGTTGTTGAGCCTGATCCGGGCCTGGTGGATGGCGCGGAGCGACGCCTTTCCGGTGATGGTCTCGGCGTCGTACCCCTCCCGGTCCTGCTCCACCAGGAAGCCGCGGACATCGCCGGCGTCATCGCGTGCCCAGACCACGGTGACATCCCCCACCGAGCCGTTGCCGATCCACTTCTTCTCGCCGTTGAGGACGTACTCCCCGCCGTCGAGGGTGGCGGTGGTTTCCAGTGCCACGGAGTCCGAGCCGTGGTCCGGTTCCGTCAGGGCGAAGGCGCCGAGCTTTTCGCCCCGGCCCAGCGGACCAAGCCAGGTCTCGCGCTGGGCGTCGGACCCGAAGAGTGCAATCGAGCGCATGGCCAGGCCACCCTGCACTGCGATCACGGTACCCAGCGAACCGTCCCCGCGGGAGACTTCCATGTTGACCAGTCCGGCGCCCAGGGGCGACATCAGGTCCAGGCCCGGGACGTCAAGGCCGTCGGCCAGCAGGTTCATGCTGCCCATCCGCTTCGCCAGGTGGGCGGGGAACTCGGCGCGCTCCCAGTAGTCGTTCATCTGCGGCATTGCCTCCGCAGTGAAGGCCCGGGCGCGGTTCCAGACTTCACGGTCGGGGGCAGGAATATTCGCAAAGACGGAGTAGTAGTCGGTATCGAGCGGTTCGGCGACGTCATAGTCAGGCATGGCTTGCATCCTTTAGGGGATTGAGGAGGGAGGTGACGTAAGCGGGGCTTGTTTGGACGGCCCGCGCGCGGTGGCTATCCGGTAAAGCCGGGGCCGGGGTGGAATTCCTTTCCCCATACGCGCCGGGAAGCGCCGCTGAGGTCAAGCATCGGTGTGAGGCCGCCCTGATGCACGGGGAAGTTGGCGCCGAGCAGCATGCACAGATCCACTTCCGCCGGGCCGGCCACCACGTTTTCGGCCAGCATCAGGCCCACCTCCTCCGCCAGGGCATCCAGGATCCGCGCCCTGACGGACTCCGCGCCGGGTGCCGGAAGGCCGGCGTCGGCATTCGGCAGCAGAGCGGCTGCCTCGGGAAGCACGGTGCCCGATTTATCGAGATAGCCGCGCAGGCGCGCCTTCGCGACGGCGGCAAGGCTGGTGCTGACGTAAAAGCGGTCCGGGTAGGCGGCGTGCATGGTCTCGCAGATATGCAGCTGGACGGCGGGTCCGATGAAACCCAGCAGGGTCAACGGGGTCATGGGCAGTCCCAGCGGATCCAAGGCGTGGTCCGCGAGTTGTATATCTGCCCCGTCATCAATGATCCGGAGAAGTTCGCAGAAGAGCCGGCTCAGGATCCGGTTCACCACAAAGCCCGGCGTGTCCGTGACCAAGACCGCCGTCTTGCCCAGAAGCCGGGCGAGCGAACAGGCAGAGGCGACGCTGACGTCGTCGTTGTCTCCTGTGCTGATGATTTCCACCAGCGGCAGCACCGCCACCGGATTGAAGAAGTGCAGTCCCACCACGCGTTCCGGATTGGTCAAACCGCGGCCGATTGCTGCCACGGAAAGGGACGAGGTGTTCGTCAGCAGCAGCGCATCTGCGCGCATCAGGGGCTCGATCTCGGCGAAGACGGCGCGTTTGACGCTCAGTTCCTCGAACACGGCCTCGATGACCACGTCGCAGTCCCGGAATTCGCGCTTGTCCACCGTTCCGCGGACAAGACTGCGAAGTTCCCGCGCCGCTGTTTCAGTGAGTTGCCCGCGCGCCACCAGCTTGTCCAGATGTCCGGCGATCCCGCAGAGAGCCCCGTCCACCTTTTCCTGGGACAGATCGGTGATCAGGACCGGAACCCCAAGCTGCCTGGCGAAGAGCACGGCGAGCTGACTGGCCATGAGCCCGGCTCCGATTACGCCAGCGCGTCGGATGGGGCGCGGAACTGCGCCAGGCGCGCCCAGCGGCCCTTGCCGTTCAGCGGCCAGAAGGGCCGCCGCATATGCGCGGGCCGACTTTCCAGGAACTCCGGCGACAGCTGTGCCGGTCCCCGCGGGCGTGGCAGTTTCAACGACATTGTCAGGAACCATGTCACCGTTCTACCGTGAAACTGAGTCTCACGTCAATAGGTACCGAGTTTCACCTAGATGGGTTACGCCCCGGGCCGGTTGAGCTGCCTCCAGATGTGACCGCCCGCTTCATGACAACGCGCGGCCAGGCCGCCACGCCGTGGTCGCGTTCGGACCGCACGATCCGCCGGATGCCGTCCGACCATTGAGGCTCGGGCACCTCCCGGAATCCCAGGCGCCTGTAGTAGGGGGCGTTCCAGGGAACTTCTTCAAAGGTCGTCAGGGTCAGTCCGTCCAGTCCGCGTGCTCTGGCCCAGGAGGCCGCCTCTTCGATCAGCAACCGGCCAATACCGCGGCGGCCGTATCCGGGGTGGACGGTCACCTGCTCGATATGCGCGAACCGCTCGACGACGACGAGCAGGATGTAGGCGATCGGGTCATCCGAGGAATCGGTGGCCACTAAGGCCCTGCCATCCTGCTGGTAGACAGCCAAGGCCTCCAGTGCGGGCGGCGGATCGTCCGCGATCGCTGCCATACCGATCAGTCGGAATGCCTCGCCCGCGGCGACTTCGATGCCGCGAATCGTCGACAGGTCCTCTGCCCTGGCGTCCCTGATCATACGGACCAGTCAACCAGACGCGCAGTTACGGCCGCCCGACGGGCGAGGGAACCGGACAGTCCGCCGTGAACCTGTCTAGACTGGCGCGATGAGTTCGATTTGGGGGATCTTTCGCCCGCCGGCGCCCACCGACGAAAGGACCGTCCATGACCTTCTTCCAGGACTTTCCGGTGCCGCCCACTCCGCCGCGCGGGCGGGCGGTCAGGTATGTCCCGCCGGTGTGGGCCGGCGCCCCGCTGTACGAGCTTCCGGTCGTCGTCCATATCGGTCAGTTCCTGCACCGGAGTCCCACGATGGTGATGGCCGTCAAGAGCGCGGACGTCTTCTCGACGGGGTGTTCCTTCGATGTGTCCTGGACCATCCGCCGGGGCGACCAGACCGATGAGGAATGGGCGGACCTCAACGAGATGTTCTTCCGGCCCGGACCTGGCGTCCGCAGGGGCGCCGGAGGAACATCGATGCTTCTGTTCGGCGCGGCTTTCCCTGACGGTTCAAAGTCCAGTACCGGGGCGCACCCCCACGGATTCTTCGAGGGCACCGAGGAGCCTGATCCACCGGTGCTCCTGATGAGGAACGGCGGCGGCAACGGCGGCGACGACGAGCTCTCCGGCTCCGGCTCGCTCTGGCTCTGGCCGCTGCCGCCGGCGGGGACACTGCGGCTGGTTGCAGCGTGGAAGGACTTCGGACTGGAGGAGTGCTCCATTTCCCTCGACGGGTCCCGGTTGCGTGGCGCCTCCTCCGGCGTGCAGAAATTCTGGTAACCCCGCGCCGTCGGTGCTGATGCGTTGCCGGTCCGGCATCCGTTGCGATGGCCGGAAGCTGCGGCGTAGTCTCCCTCCTATCAGGCCATCCGGCGGGAGGTTCCATGGACGGCTATGCCGAGTTGCGGGCGTTCCGTGCCACCCACCCGTACCGGTCGCTGACAGTCGGCGGCGTCGAATGGAAGTACATCGCGGGACCCGCCGCGCCGCACGCCGAG
This sequence comes from Pseudarthrobacter sp. PvP090, assembly GCF_040547365.1. Classification (NCBI taxonomy): domain Bacteria; kingdom Bacillati; phylum Actinomycetota; class Actinomycetes; order Micrococcales; family Micrococcaceae; genus Pseudarthrobacter; species Pseudarthrobacter sp. PvP090. The sequence continues at coordinate 154,945 of NZ_JBEPPO010000010.1, read as the reverse complement.
GACGATCCCGCCGGACCCAAGGAAGCTAAACCGGCGCTTCTCGTCCTGGGCGGCGGCTTCTCCTTCGGCGATTCCGCGTTCCGCACGGTCACCGCATTCGAACCCCGGTTCCGCGTCATCTCCCCCTCCTATCCCCCGGTGCGAACCGTGGCCGAACTTGTGGTGGGGATCGCGGCCATACTCGACGCCGAGGGCATCCCGTCCGCGAGTGTTTTCGGGCATTCCTTCGGTGCCGGCGTCGCGCACGCGTTTTCACGACGTTATCCGCAGCGGGTGGACAGGCTCGTCCTTTCCGGGTTCGGCCTGTACACCCGTGGCCATACGCGACTGGCGGGCGTCTTTGTCCGCGTTTTCTCGCTGCTGCCCAAGTCCGCCCTCGCCGCGTTCTACCGCCCGAGGATCGCCCGCCTTGTCGCGGGGGCGGAAGACAACGAGCGTGCCTTCCTCAGCGCCTACACGGAGGACCTCTTCGCCGCCCACACCAAGGAATCGGCCCAGGCGCGCCTGGCGGTGCTCCTGGATCTGGCGGAGCATCCGGACCGTGACGCCGCGTCGACCTTCGGGCGCCCGGAGGACGTGCTGGTGATCGCCGCTGCCGACGACCGCGGCTTCACGCCCCGCGAACGCGAAGCGTTGCTGGCCGCCTATCCCGGCGCCAGGGCCTACGTGTTCCGCGGGGGCGGCCACTGGGCGGCCGTCACCCACCCGAGTGAGTACGCCGACGTCGTCGGACGCTTCCTCGAAGGCCGCCCCCTTCCCGCAGGCCGGAACGAAAGCCCGGCCACGACGACGCACCCCCCGGCATCCGAGCCCCGCCGCCGGGACGACCGGGAGACCGGGCCGGCGCTGGATGCCCGGCTCGCCGGGTTCCGCGCCAGCCACCGGTACCGCACGCTCGACGTCGACGGCGTTCGCTGGCATTACGTTGCTGGCGGTGTGGGCGAGCAGACGGTCCTCCTCCCCTCCGGGGGGACACGGCTGCCGGACATGTACATGCTGCTGATCGAAGCGCTGGAACGGGATTTCCGCGTCATCGCGCCGGCTTACCCCGCCGGCACCGGCCTCGCCGGGCTCGCCGACGGCCTGGCTGCAATCCTCGACGCCGAGGGAGTCAGGCGGGCGGATGTGCTGGGCTCCTCCTTCGGCGGGTTCGTTGCCCAAACGTTCGCCCGCCGGCATCCCGAACGTGTGCGGCGCCTGGTGCTCGCCAACACCGGAAGCCCCGCCGCAGCCCCGCTGCCGTTACTCCCGCTCCTGACTCGCTTCCTCGCCGTCCTTCCGGAAAGCGCCGTGCGTTCCCTGACCGGCTGGAACTGGCGCCGCTGGTTCGTCCCGGACGCGCAGGGCGACTCGTTGTTCTGGAATGAGCTGCTTTCGGACATCCTCAACCGGCTGGGCAAAGAGGATCTGCTGTCCGCCCTGCGGGAAATGAACGAGTTCGCACATCTGCCAGTTGCAGGGGCGCCCACGGCCCCGCCGTCGCCGGTGCTGCTGATCGAATCCGAGCGGGACGAAGCGTTCTCGCCCCGGGCCCGCGCGGCCCTCCGGGCCCTCTATCCCGCGGCGGAGGTCCGTCTTTTCGCGGGCGCCGGCCACGGTGTGATGACCACGCGGACCGCGGAGTATGTCGGTACCGTGCGGAAATTCCTGCGCAGACCTTGACGTTTTCCCGCAACGGTTGACCGGTCGTCAGATGCGCTCGGCGATCCACGTCTGGAGCGCGTCGCTGCTCCATGACGGTGCCCGTACCAGGATCAGTTCCCGGTCCTCCCGGAGGACCTCGTGGATGCCGTCCTCACGGGACAGCTTGCGGATGAGCCGGTCGACCTCGGCCGACCGTTCGTTGGCGATCTCGTCGCTCAGGCCGATCTCGAAGTCGTAGCCGCCTGGTTCGTCGCGGACGTCCTCTATCTCGAAGGGCGGTTCTGATTCCATGGTCCCGACGGTGCCGCCGTCGCCTTCATTTAGACGGTCGATGAGCCGCCGCACGTACACCGCCATTGTGTCGTCCGGCGACTCCCGTACCCCGAGAAGGGCCCCGCGTGCGCTGACCACGGCAAGCCCGGGCAGGAAGTTGTGATTTTCGCCCGTGCCGCTGACCAGGACGGGGTGGTTGTTGTAGTGGTAGCGCTTGTGGGGATCGCGCGCTATCTCCCAACGTGCAAGCGGCGCACGGTCCCGCACCACAGCCGCGACGTAGGACACCAGACCGTCCAGGAGCGTGAGGGACTCCAGCGACAGGGTCCGCTCCACCTCGGTTGTGTACCGTTCCCACGACGGCCACGCCTCCCGCGGCACGGAGGCGGGGTCCGTCGCGCCGGGGGCGTCCCGGACGGTGAGGCGGGACAACAACCAACGCCATAAGGGAACGAAGCTCTCCGGGGTGCCGTCCAGGAACTCAGCCGGGTCCTGGCCATCGGCCACCAGCCGCTCCCGAAGCCGCTCCAGCGCCGGGCCGCGTTCGTCGAGAAACTCCTGGAGGGCGGCGGCGGCCCCGGCTTTGCTCAAGTCGCGATAGTTAGTCATGGCAGATGAATAATGTAGGCGATGCCTTTCGCGTCAAGCAAGTCCAGCACGCGGGGGTCGGCGCCGAGCAAACCGGTTCGACCGCCCACGAAGTGCCAGACCACGCCCAGGACCTCATCGTTCTGTCCCGCTGCGTCCGCGAGGATCGCCGCGTCCTTCTCGATCTGGCGCCGAACCTTGTATCCGAAAGGGACGAAGCCGGACTTGACCTCACGCATGAAACCGGCGTCGTCGATCATGTCGGCGTACCGCCCAAAGGTGAAGTCGGGCGCCCTGCGATAAAGCTGCCGCTGGTGGGCGGCGACGTTGAACAGGCCCGCCACGGCGTCCTCCGCCTCCCGCCAGTGGCTCACGAACGGTATCGACGTGCCCACACTAGCGTTCGACCGCTTGAGCGCACTTACTATGTGGTCGGCGCCCTGCCGTGAGGAGGCCAGACGCAGGAAGCTGGTATCGCTCATGCCCGGGGCCGCCTTGCGCAGCGCGTCCCAGTTGCTGTTGATACCGGCGACAATGTCCGCTCGGACATGGGCCGGGACATCGTCCAGTTTGGCGATCGCGGCGACCACGTCATCGACCAGGTGTGCGCTGCGGCCAAGGAACTTGGTGACCTTCGCGATGATGTTCGCGGTGTCCCCGACGTACGGGACCACACCGGCCAGGGACATGCCGGCGGCGACCCAGTCGGTCTTGACGGTGTTGGCGATGAGGTCGCGCAAATCCAGGATCGCCCCTGCGATCCACCCGATCACGGGGATGAAACTAACCGCTGAGGAGCTGATGCTGCCGAGCAGGAAGGGCACGGTGGTGCCGTCACCGGCGTCGCCGAGGGCGGCTCCCTTGCCGAACTCGCTTGCCCACTCGTCCGGGCCGGCAGCATCCCAACGTGGCCAGTGATCCCCTCGGGGACGCATCGCCGGGCTTTTTATTGCCTATATCTGGCTGGAGCGGGCGAGTTCAGGTCCGCCCCTACCAACAAGATTAGGAGCATTGGGCCTTGACTAATAGGCGGCGTCAGCAGATAGCTGAGGTGAGCCAGTGCGGCTATCCAGGGCCGCAGGACGAAGCGGGGGGTGCCGATGCTGGTGATCGAGTCGAGGGTCGACATCGCGGGGCTGACGGGCCGTGAGGTAACCGACTTCATGGTGGCCTGCACCGATGAGCAGTACCGGGGGTGGTGGCCGGGCACCCACTTGCGGCTGCACGTGCTGGGGCCCACCACCGGCGGGGTGGGAGATGTGGTGGTGATGGACGAGTTCATCGGCCGGCGCCGTGTGCGCCTGCGCGGGGTCGTGGAGGCGCTCGAGCCGGGCCGCACGCTCGTGTGGCGGTTCCGCAAGATCGTGCCTCTACCGGCCCGCCTTTCTCTGGAGCTCTCCCCGGTGCCGGGCGGGGTGTCGGTGCGGCACACGATCACGGCCGGGTGGCCTGGAATCGGGAGCGCTCTGGACCCGCTGCTGCGGCTGTACTTCACGCCCCGGTTCACTGCGGACCTTCATGCCCATGTGCACGCGGAATTCCCCTTGCTGCGGGACTATCTCCGGTCGGTGTGAAGCACGAGCCTGGTTCGTGGCGACGTTGGCATCTGTGGCAGGGGACCAGCGCATGGAAGTATTCACTTATGACTATCGATAAAGATGCGGCCAATTCTTCGGCGACAACGGATTCCCACGGCGCAGACGCCTCGACCGAAGTCAGCCGCGCCTGGGACCACCTCGGGGCGATCATTGTCGATGCCACGTTGCAGCGGCGGCAGAACTACCACGCGACCGTCAAGCCTCGCGTTGCGGCTCTCGTTGCAGCCTGGCCTGATGCCGCCACGACCAGCGGATTCCGCCGGCGGCTCGACACGGGGAAGCTCGCGGACGTTATCGACTGGCCCTCGCCGGGCCGTCTCGCCCAGGTCGAGGACCTAACCTGCGTGTTCGAACGTCAGGGTATCGAGACGGTCGTGGAACTCCGAGGCGCCCTCGGTGACCCGGCCAGGAGAAGCGTTCTCCGGGAGGCCCTTGGGACCGTGCGGCACGTCAGTCCCAAAACGCTGGACTACATCGACACGCTGTGCGGAATCTCCACGGGCGCGGCCGCCGACGAGCGGGATGGCGGAGAATGATCCCGTTTTACTCCAGCCCGGGGCAGTAGACGCTCAGGGCAAGGTTCTCGATTTCTAGCCAGACCCCTTCGAGCGGGGGCTTGTAACCGTCAAAGCGCCTCTGGCAAGCCTCCGCGGCCTGGCCGTAGAAGGTTTCGGCCTGTTCGGGGGGGACGTTGCGGCTCAGACCCGACCCGTCCATCTTCTCCTGGAACAGGGCTTGCTTGTCAGCGGTCCGCCACTGCTTCCCGAGTTCGGTGATCTTCGCCGAGTCCGCGGGGGTCAATTTTGTGTAATCACCGGTGAAGTGGACCTTGCCCTCGGTAAGTGGGGAGGGATTGGCCGCCGGCGGCGCGGCCGGCGCCGAGTCCGCGGCAGGTGTTTCCGCGGGCGGCGCGGCCGGCGCGGCCGGCGCGGCCGGCGCCGAGGCCGAGTCCGCGGCAGGAGCTTCCGCCGGCCCTGACGCCGCCGTGGCGGACGGGCTTGCTGGCGCCGGGTTGGCCGTCTCAGACTGCCCGGTGCATGCGGTTAGTCCAAAGAGGGCGATCAATGCTGCAGCCGTGATGAGGGCCTTCATGGTTGTTTCCCCAGTTCGTTGATCAGAAGTTGCGTCGCGGCACACCCGTCCCAGTGCATGCTACCCGGCCACTTTGATGCCGGCGGACGTCTTGGTGTTGGTGAAGTAGCCCGTCTTGGAGCCGGTCACCTTCACGGTGATGGTCCGTCCCCGATCACCGGTGCGGACCTTGTAAGTGGAAGCCCTGGCATCGCTGATCAGCACGTGCGAACGGTACCACTTGTACGTCAGCGTCACCGGTTTGGGTCCCCAGGCGCCGGGCACGGCGGTCAGGGTGGAATAGACAACCGGGTTGCCGGTGATCGTGGGCACCGGCGCAGTGAGCGTTCCCTTCGCGATGGCGGTGGTAGCGGCGGAGGTCTTGGAGGCCGTCGAGTAACCAGTCTTGGACCCTGTGACCTTCACGGTGAGGGTCCGGCCCGCATCACCGGTGCGGACCTTGTAGGTGGCAGCCCTGGCGTCGCTGATCAAACTACCCTCGCGGTACCACTTGTAGGTCAGGGTCACCGGCGCCGGTCCCCAGGCCCCGGGCACGGCGGTCAGTATGGAGCCCACTTTCCGGGTGCCATCAATCGTCGGAACCGCAGCGGAGAGGACGCCCTTGGTAAGGGTGGAAGTGCTGGCTGAAGTCTTGGAGGCCGTCGGGTAGCCAGCCTTGGAGCCGGTGACCTTCACGGTGATCGTCCCACCCAAATCTTCGGCGACAGGGGTGTAGGCGGCGCCCGTGGCGCCGCCTATCGCGGCACCCGAGCGATACCACTGGTACGTCAGGGTCACTGGCGCCGGGCCCCAGGCCCCGGGAACCACTGTCAGGTTGGTCCCGACCTTCGCTGCACCGTTGATCGTAGGCACCGGGGCGTTCAGGGTGCCGTTGTCGACGACGGCGGCGGCGGCCTGCTCGTACCCGGAAAGGTAGCTTTTTCCTAGGAATTCGACGCCGGTCCGGGAGAAGTGGATCATGTCGCCGGCATTGGTGCCGCCAGAGGTCGCCGCGGCAAATCCGGTGTTGGCGACCCGCGATGGGGTTTCGCGATGGGACCTGTCGACGTTAAGCCGGACCGGGTCTGCTGCGATTCCCTCAGGTGCCATCTGCCCCACCACAACGGGGAGTTTCGGCACCCCCAGCTTGTCCCGGAAGAAGGCGATGATGGCATCCATCCGGGCGCTGTAGCCGGTCGTGGTCAGGGTCGCGTTGTTTTCGCCCTGGTGCCAGAGGACACCTTTGAGCTCAACCGTGCGGCCGGACGCCTTCGCCGCCGCGCCGCCCTCCAGGGTTTGTTTCACGGCCAGGGCGGGAAGATCGAATTCCGGGGCGGTGGCCGCGCCGGGTGTCCAAGTGAGTGTGTCCGGGGAGGTGGTGAATCCCGTGCCGCCGTGCGCCGCCGGGATGATGAGGACCCCGACGTTGCCGGGCTGGGTCTTCAGGTAATTACGGGCAAAGGCTGTGGCGGGCGAAATCCCGGTCGCGGTGTCGTGCATGTCCAGGGGCACGTCCGCCTGCCAAAGCTGGCGTTCGGTCGCCCCGTACTCGAAGATCCGCGGATCCGCCGGGTCATCCGTGCCCCCCGGGGGCAGACCCCGCCCGGACATGTTCGACTGCCCCGCCGCCAGGAACATGTGGAGGACGGTGACCGTCTCCGCCGCCCGCACAGGCACAACGCCTGCGAGCATCAGGGCAATAACCGCAAAGCCGACCAGCAGCCCTCTAATCCCCATTGCCAAACTCTTTGCCACGGCTCCCCATTCCGCTAATGTGTCCTGTGTGTGCCTGCCAGGGCAAAAGACAACCCCGTCTGGTCTTGCCCGATCCCGCGCCGGTGGTGCGCATCGGATTCTGCTCGCCGGCGCCCGCGAAGGCAGACCCGATCTGGTTTTACCTGCAAACCGTCCATCGCGGCAAGTTGGCGAAACGCAGGCGCAGTTCTGGTGCAATTTTATGCACTTCTACCACAATATGCTAACGATTGGATAAATCCGAATCGCAGGTCCCGCCGGATCGGCGGGCTTATGCCCGGCCCCTGACGACGTCCGCAAGCCAGGTCATGGCTGCGTTCCGGGAGGTAAAGAACGCGTGCGGGTAGAGTGTGTGCCGGCTCATGGCGGCGGCGACCACGCGGTCCACCGCGCTGGATCCAAGGACTGCGATGGCCAGCACTCCCGTGGTCTGCGCGAACTCGTACCGGGCCGCGGCGCTGATCTCAACGTCGGTCATTTCGGAGAGCATGGGCATCGGCGTGCCTCCACTGATTCGCTCGACGGCCAGCATGGCGTCCTTGGCGTCGTCGACGTCAACGAACGAACCGGGGCGCCAGACGGATTCGATGATCCCCGCGCGGACGCTCAGAGAATTCTTCCCTTCGGCGGCGACAGCTAATTCCGGGATCATCGGGTTCATTGTAGGCCTGAGCTGGGACGATGCTCTGCAGCACGGCCCGTGCCAGCGCGTATCCCCGCAGAGGGCCCGGGACTAGCCCAGCGTGGAGGTGTCAATCACGAAGCGGTACCGCACGTCGGAGGCGAGCACGCGCTCGTAGGCGTCGTTGATCTTTTCGGCCGGGATGACCTCGATCTCGGCGCCAAGCTGGTGCTCGGCACAGAAGTCAAGCATTTCCTGGGTCTCCCGGATGCCGCCGATCATGGATCCGGCGAAGGACCGGCGTCCCATGATCAGAGCGAACGCGTTCACCGGCAGCGGTTCCGCCGGGGCCCCCACGTTCACCAGGGCGCCGTCGAGGGTCAGCAGCTGCAGGTAGGAGCTGATGTCGATCGAGGCGCTGACGGTGTTGATGATCAGGTCGAAGGAGCCGGCCAGGTCCGTGAAGGTGTTTTCGTCGCTGGTGGCGTAGTAGTGGTCCGCGCCCAGCTTCAATCCGTCCTCCTGCTTCTTCAGCGACTGCGAAAGGACGGAGACCTCGGCGCCCATGGCGTGCGCGATCTTGACGGCCATGTGTCCCAGCCCGCCGAGCCCGACGACGGCGACCTTCTTGCCGGGTCCTGCGCCCCAGTGGCGCAGCGGCGAGTAGGTGGTGATGCCGGCACAGAGCAGCGGCGCGGCGACGTCGAGCTCGATGCCCTCCGGGATCCGGACGACGAAGTCCTCGGTCACCACCACATGGGTGGAGTAGCCGCCCTGGGTGATGCTGCCGTCGCGGTCGACGGCGCCGTACGTGCCCGTGTTCCCGGCGAGGCAGTACTGTTCCTCGCCCTTCTGGCAGTTGACGCATTCGCGGCAGGAGTTGACCATGCAGCCGACGCCGACCCGGTCGCCGACGGCGTGCTTGGTGACGGCCGCGCCGACCTCGGTGACGATGCCGGCGATTTCGTGGCCCGGGGCCAGCGGGTACTGCTGGGGGCCCCAGTCGCCGCGGACGGTGTGGATGTCGGAGTGGCAGATGCCGGCGAACTTGATGTCGATCAGGACGTCGTGCGGGCCGACGTCCCGGCGCTCGATGGTGGTGGCAACGAGCGGTTCCGTCGCGGAAGTGGCGGCGTAAGCGTTAACGGTAAGCATGGCTCTCCTGCTGGTGGATGGTTTGGGGGGTCCCCGGCGTCCGGCACGGGTCAGGTGCGGCTTTTCGGCCCGGACGTCATCGGGGGCACTTTCCATCAAACACCACCGTGCTGTCGGGAGGGAGGTCCTGCTGTGAGGGGTACTGGCAGGGACTCCCTCCCGGCGCCGCACCCTCTAACGTTAAAGGCATGGACAATCAGAGCGACACCCGGGACTTCCTTGCCACGCGGCGGGCGAAAATCACCCCGGAGCAGGCGGGTCTGCCGGTCTACGGCGGCAACCGCCGCGTCCCCGGACTGCGGCGCGGTGAGGTCGCCATGCTGGCCGGGGTCAGTGTCGAGTATTACACCCGGCTGGAACGCGGAAACCTTTCCGGAGTGTCCGAGGGAGTCCTGGAAGCCCTCGCACAGGCGCTGCAGCTGGACGAGGCGGAGCGGGCGCATCTGTTCGACCTGGCCCGGGCGGCCAGCACCACCCGCAAGCCGCAGCGCCGCCGCCCCGCCGCGCAGCCGGTCCGCGCGAGCGTACAGCTTATGCTCGACGCGATCACCAACGCCCCGGCGTTCGTGCGCAACGGGCGCCTTGACATCCTCGCGACCAACCAGCTCGGCCGCGCTATGTACTCCGACATGTACGGCGGCCCCGCCCGGCCGGCCAACTTTGCACGGTTCCTCTTCCTGGACGACCGTTCCCGCGGGTTCTACCCGGACTGGGACCGCGCCGCGAATGACACGGTGGCGATCCTGCGTACCGAGGCCGGCCGCGACCCCTACGACCGCGGCCTCACGGACCTGGTGGGGGAACTGTCCACCCGCAGCGAGGAGTTCCGGACCCGGTGGGCGGCCCACAACGTGCGCCTGCACTACACCGGCCGCAAGCACTTTCGGCACCCCGTGGTGGGGGACCTGCATCTCATGTACGAGGCCCTGGATCTTTCGGCCGACGCCGGGCTGTCGCTGCTCGTCTACACGGCCGAGCCCGGCTCAACCACCGAGGACGCGCTGCGGCTGCTGGCGAGCTGGGCCGCTACGCAGCAGGCGGCTCACCAGCCGCTGACGCAAGGCTAACGGGGCCTCGCTAGGTGCCAGCCACGATGCGGCCGATGATCAGGCGCATGATTTCGTTGCTGCCTTCGAGGATCTGGTGGACCCGCAGGTCTCGGGCGATCTTCTCAAGTCCGTACTCGGAAAGGTAGCCGTAGCCCCCGTGTAGCTGGATGGCGCTGTTGGCGACGTTGAACCCGGCATCCGTGGCGACCCGTTTGGCCATGGCGCAGAGCTTGACGGCGTCGGGCGCGCCGCGGTCCAGCGCGTCCGCCGCCCGCCAGAGCAGCGTCCGGGCGGTCACTAGCTCAGTTTCCATGTCGGCCAGCTGGAACAGCAGTGCTTGCTGGTTGATGAGCGGTCCGCCGAACGCTTCGCGTTCCTTGAGGTAGGCCACCGACTTGTCCAGGGCAGTCTGGCCGCCGCCCAGGGAGCAGGCGCCCATGTTGATGCGGCCTCCGTTAAGCCCCTTCATTGCGATCCCAAAACCACTGCCTTCCTCACCGAGGCGGTTGGCAACCGGAACCCGGACATCGTCGAAAATAACCTGGCGGGTCGGCTGGGCGTTCCACCCCATCTTCTTCTCGTTCGGACCGAACGACAGGCCGGGAGTGTCCGCCGGGACAACGATGGCGGTGATGCCGCGGTTTCCGGTGTCGGCTGTGCGGGCCATCACGATGTAGTAGCTCGATGACCCGGCCCCGGAGATAAACTGCTTGACGCCGTTCAGCACGTACTCGCCGCCGTCGCGCGCTGCCCTGGTGCTCAGCGCGGCAGCGTCGGAGCCGGCGCCGGGCTCGGTAAGGCAGTAGCTGCCCAGCGCTTCCATGGAGGCAAGCTGCGGTACCCACTGGGCGCGCTGCTCATCGTTGCCGAACGAGTCGATCATCCAGACCACCATGTTGTGGATGGAGATGTAGGCGGCAATCGTCGGATCGGCCTTGGCCAGTTCCTCGAAGATCAGCACCGCATCGCTGCGTGTGAGCCCGGAGCCGCCGAACTCCTCCTGCACATATATGCCGCCCATACCCAGGGCGCCGGCTTCCCGCAGCACGTCCACTGGAAAGTGTTTGGTCTCGTCCCATTTCGCGGCGTGGGGGGCCAGGGCCTCGTTGGCGAAGTCCCGCACCATCGCAACCAGCGACTGCTGGTCCTCGTTGAGTTCAAACATACCCAGTCCTCCGAAGCGTAGATTTTGACTCAATGTAGTACGCCGGGCCAATAATTACTAGGACTTCCTACTATGTATTCTCCACGACCCCTCGGACCCGACGGCCCGGATCCCGCCGTTACTTGCCGACTTGCCGCCGAGCGGCAGGCGGCAGGAACCAGGCGCGACCGTGACCGCTGCTGACGCGGCCTGAGCGCCCGGGAAGTGGATCGCCCAGGCCAGCGGCTAGCCGATCAGGGCCAGCACCGCTCCAGCAGTCACGACGCCGCCGGCCTCCGCGCGGAGGCCTGTCACCGTCCCGCCGCGGTGGGCGGCGATCTGGGTTTCCATTTTCATCGCTTCCAGCACGACGACGGGATCCCCCGCCGCGACCTCGGCGCCCGGTGCGACGAGCCACTTCACCACGGTTCCGGCCATGCCGGCGCGCAGCTCCCCGGGGTCGGCGGCGGCAGCCCCGCCGTCGGACGCCCCGTCCACGAACACCCCGGCCGGCAGCGGTCCGCCCGAGCGGGCCCAGCCGTCCAGCAGGTCAGCCGGCAGCCCGACCGCCATCCTGCGGCCGTCCACCTCGACGGTGATGGTGCGGCGTTCGCCGTCGGGCGCGGTGGTGCTGTAGCCCGGGTCGGCGGCGATGGTGTCCGCGAAGTCGGTTTCGATCCAGCGGGTGTGGATGCCGAGGCCGGTTTCGGAGGTGAAGGCCGGGGACTCGACCACGGCGCGGTGGAACGGCAGCACAGTGGCCACGCCGGTGATGCTGATTTCGGCGAGGGCGCGGCGGGCACGGCGCAGCGCCTGCTGCCGGTCGGCGCCGGTGACGATGAGTTTCGCCAGGAGCGAGTCGAACTGCGGCGGGACGAAGGAGCCGGGGCGGACCCCGGTGTCGAGCCGGATGCCGGGGCCGGTGGGGCCGTGGAACTCGTCAACGGTGCCGGGCGAGGGCAGGAAGCCGCGGCCCACGTCCTCGGCGTTGAGCCGGAATTCGAAGGCGTGGCCGCGCGGTGCCGGGTCCGCCGTGATGCGCAGCGGCTCCCCGGCGGCGATCCGGAACTGCTCCTGCACGAGGTCGATCCCGGTGGTTTCCTCGGTGATGGGGTGCTCCACCTGCAGGCGGGTGTTGACCTCGAGGAAGGCCACGGTGCCGTCGGCGGCGACCAGGAACTCCACCGTGCCGGCGCCGGAGTACCCGGCCTCGCGGCAGACGGCCTTGGCGGCATCGTAGATCTGGCGGGTCTGGTCGTCGCTGAGGAACGGCGCGGGCGCCTCCTCCACGAGCTTCTGGTGCCGGCGCTGGAGCGAGCAGTCGCGGGTTCCGACGACGACGACGTTGCCGTGCGCGTCCGCGAGGACCTGTGCCTCGACGTGGCGCGGCCGGTCGAGGTAGCGCTCCACGAAGCATTCGCCGCGGCCGAAGGCTACGACGGCCTCCCGGACGGCGGAGTCGAAGGCTTCCTCGACCTCGTCGAGGGCGCGGACCACCTTCATGCCACGGCCGCCGCCGCCGAACGCCGCCTTGATGGCGATCGGCAGGCCGTGCAGTTCGGCGAAGGCGCGGGCCTCGGCAGCGGATTCCACCGGGCCGTCGCTGCCGGCGACCAGCGGGGCGCCGGCCCGGACGGCAGTCTCCCGTGCGGTGATCTTGTTGCCGAGCAGCCGGATGGCGTCCGGGGTGGGCCCGATCCAGGTGAGGCCGGCGTCCAGGACGGCCTGGGCGAATTCGGCGTTCTCGGACAGGAAGCCGTAGCCGGGGTGGAGGGCGTCGGCGCCGGACTCGGCCGCGGCGGCGAGCAGCTTGGGGATGTTGAGGTAGGTGTCCGCGGGCGAGTTGCCGCCCAGGGCGTAGGCCTCGTCCGCGGCGGAGACGTGCAGGGCGTCGGCGTCGATGTCCGCGTAGACGGCGACGGAGGCCAGCTGGGCGTCGTCGCAGGCCCGGGCGATCCGGACGGCGATTTCACCGCGGTTGGCGATCAGGACCTTGCGCATCAGTTACTCGCTTCTTGTTCGGGGGTGGCGTTCTCGGTGAGGGTGGATTCGACCCAGCGGAAGCGGATCTTGCCGCCGATCGGGACCTGGGCGGCGCGGTCCAGCTGGGAGTCGACTACGACGGCGATCACCGGGTAGCCGCCGGTGATCGGGTGGTCGGCCAGGAAGAGGACGGGCAGCCCTTCGGGCGGGACCTGCAGGGCGCCGGCGACGGTGCCCTCGCTGGCGAGTTCGCCCTGGCGGGTGCGCTGCAGCGGGGTTCCCTGCAGGCGCATGCCCACCCGGTTGGACTGCGGCTTCACTTCCCAGTCCTGGCCGCAGAAGGACGTCAGCGCCCCGGTATCGAACCAGTCGGCGCGGGGGCCGGGGACGACGTCGAGCACGGTGACGCCGGTTCCCGGGAACTCGGGCTGCAGTTCGGGGTGCCCGACGACGCCGGATTCGGCCTCCCCGCCGGCGGCGACGAGCTGGCCGGCGGCCAGCGGTGCCGGGCCGATGCCGGACATGGTGTCGGTGGAACGGCTGCCGAGCACCGGAGCGGCGTCCACGCCGCCCCGGACGGCAAGGTAGCTGCGGAAGCCGCTCTCCGGGGCGCCGATGGCCAGGGTTTCGCCGTCGAGCAGGGCGAACGGGGTGGCCATCGGGACGGCCCGCCAGGACGGCCCCGACCCGGCGTCGTCAAAGTCGACGTCATCGGAGTCGTAGGGCGACTCGATGGTCAGGTCGGAGGGCGCCCCGGTGACGGCGAGGACCTGGTCCCCGACGGCCTGCACCGTGAGCCCGCCGGCGACGGTTTCCACCGCGGCGGCCGACTGCGCGTTCCCGACCAGGCGGTTGGCGCGGCGCAGCGAGGCGCGGTCCAGCGCGCCGGCCGCGGAGACGCCCAGTCCGGAGTGGCCGTGGCGGCCGAGGTCCTGGATCAGGCTCTGAAGGCCCGGCGAAACGATCCGCAGCCCGGACGCCACCTCGGGGGCGGTACCCTGGGCAGGGTGCTCCGGCGCAAGTGTGACGACGTCGCGGACCGCGCGGAACTGCACCTGGTGGCCGGGGGCGGCCAGGGCGGGCTGTTCCCGGTCCAGATCCCACATGGCGGCGCCGGTGCGGCCGATCAGCTGCCAGCCGCCGGGCGAGCGGCGCGGGTATACGGCCGAGTAGTTCCCGGCCAGCGCCACGGAACCGGCGGGCACGGCGGTGCGCGGCGAGCTGCGCCGCGGCACCTCGAGCAGCTGGTTCTCCCCCACCATGTAGCCGAAGCCGGGGGCGAAGCCGGCGAAGGCCACGGTCCAGGTCTGGCCGGTGTGGGCGGCGATGACGCCGTCGGTTCCGAGGCCGGTCAGCTCCCCCACCTCGGCGAGGTCCTCGCCGTCGTACACGGTGTCGATGACCACCAGCTCGCCGTCCCGATGCATGGGGGCGGTGAGGTCGAGCTGGAGCAGCCGTGCGGCGATCCGCCGGGCGGCCACCGGCGAATCCGCGGTGACCAGCACCGTCTCGGCCGCGGCAAGGACGTCCAGCTGGCCCGGCAGCGGGTTCTCAAGGAGCAGGGCCTGCAGTGCCAGCACGTCCTGTGTCCCGGGGACTTCGGCCAGCACCGCGCGGGTTCCCACCGCCCGCACGGAGCTCACTTTGTGAACCACAGCCTTCTGTACTTCCAGGGTTTGCCCTGCTGTCTCAATCATGAGCTGCCTTATCGTTGCCGGTGCCGTGGTCTGGATCCGCGCCGCTTAGGCGTGGGCTTCCTGCAGGAGCCGCTCTTCTTCCTTGGTCTGCGGGTTCCGGCCCAGGGCCAGTCCGACGACGGTCACGACGGAGGCGACCGCGAGGTAGCCGGCGATCAGGTACCAGTTGCCCGTGGCGGCGTAGAGGGCGGTGAAGACCAGCGGTGCAACGGCGCCGCCAATCACGCCGGCCAGGGTGTAGGCCAGCGAGCTGCCGGCGTAGCGCAGCCGGATCGGGAACTGCTCGGTGATGTAGGCGGCCTGCGGGCCGTACATGAAGGCGTGGAAGGCTAGGCCGATCACGACGCCCACGGTAAGCATGGCGACGGACTTGCCCTGGATCATCCAGAAGAACAGCGGGATGTAGAGGGCGGTGCCGACGGCGGCGATGCCGTAGACGAGGCGGCGGTTGAAGCGGTCCGTGAGGGCACCGGCGAAAGGAATGAGGCCCAGCTGGAAGGCGGAGCCGATCAGGATGGCGCCGAGGACATTGCCGGTGGTCATGCCCAGTTCCTTGGTGGCGTAGACGGCAACGAAGACGGTGAAGAGTGCGTAGAGCACGTCGGGGCAGACGCGGGAGAGGGCTGCGGCCACGAGGGCGCGGGGTTCCTTGGTGAAGACCTCTTTGATGGGGGCCTTGGGTTGTTCGCCGTGGGCCTGGATGGCCTTGAAGACGGGGGTTTCCTCGAGCTTAAGCCGGATGACCAGGCCGAAGACCACCAGGAGGGCGGAGGCGAGGAAGGCGACGCGCCAGCCCCAGGAGAGGAAGGCTTCGTTGCTGAGGGTCGCGGCGAGGATCGCCAGGACACCGTTGGCCATCAGGTTGCCGGCCGGCGGGCCGATCTGCGCGGCGGAGGACCAGAAGCCGCGCTTGTTGGCGTCGCCGAACTCGCTGGAGAGAAGGACGGCACCGCCCCATTCGCCGCCGACGCCGATGCCCTGGGCCAGCCGCAGCAGCACCAGGATGATCGGGGCGGCGACGCCGATGACCGCGTACCCCGGCAGGAGACCGATCAGTACGGTCGCGATGCCGATGAGCATCAGGGTGAAGACAAGGACGTACTTGCGGCCAATCTTGTCGCCAAGCCGGCCGAAGACCACGCCACCGATGGGGCGGGCGAGGTAGCCCACCGCGAACGCGGAGAAGGAGAGCAGCAGGCCGACGAATTCATCGTTGCCGGGGAAGAAGATCTTGGGGAACACCAGGGCCGAGGCCACGGAGTAGATCGCGAAGTCGTAGTACTCCAGCGACGTGCCGGTGAGGCTGGCGACGTAGGCCTTGAGCGCGCCGGGCGGCAGCTTCTTCTTGCTGGCGGCCGGGGTGGCCTGGTGTTGTGCGGTCATGATTTCCTCCAGGGTGGGGGTGCTGCCTGTGCTGGGTGGGTGTGGTGAAGCCTCGCCGGCCGGGTGATGCGGTGCCGGTGAAGCGGTGGTTCAGACGGGTTAGATGAACGCGGCGGTGCTGATGCCGGCGGCGGTGAGGGCCGCGCGGACGGCGGCGGCCATGGTGACGGCTCCCGGGGAGTCGCCGTGCACGCAGATGCTCTCTGCGCGGATTTTCAGGATGGAACCGTCAATCGTGCGGACGGCGGAATCGGCGGCCATCCGGAGGACATGCTCAGTGACCTCCGCGTGGTCGTGGAGGACGGCGCCGGGCAGCGTGCGGGACACCAGGGTGCCGTCCGGGTTGTAGGCCCGGTCTGCGAAAGCCTCGGTCACGGCGCGGAGGCCGGCGGCCTCGGCCAGGCGGAGAACTTCCGAGCCCGGCAGGCCCAGGATGGGCAGGTTCGGGTCGACGGACTTCACGGCGTCGACGACGGCTTTCGCCTGCGCCGTGTGCGCCACGATCGCGTTGTACAGCCCGCCGTGCGGCTTGACGTAGGTAACCTTGCCGCCTTCCGCGGCAGCCAGGGCCTGCAGGGCACCGATCTGGTAGACGACGTCGTCCGCCAGTTCGATCGGGTCGATGTCCAGGAAACGGCGGCCGAACCCGGCGAGGTCGCGGTAGCCGACGTGGGCGCCGATCACGACGCCGGCGGCAACCGCCTCCCTGCATGTCCTGCGGATCACACTGGGATCGCCGGCATGGAAACCGCAAGCCACATTCGCGCTGGAAACCGAGCGGAACATCGCCGTATCGTCTCCCAGGCTCCAGCGCCCGTAGGACTCGCCGACGTCGCTGTTCAGGTCGATGGTTGCCATTTGTGATCCTCGTCTCATTGGTATCCCTTATCTAGGATGCCTCAAATCTACGGATTGTTCAACAATTCTTCGATTCCACGATGTGACGATCGTGTAAATTCTCATGTATGACGAGCTCCGAAGCAGGATTCCGCGGCATTTCCGGCCCGACCCCCGCCGGCGGGAAAAAGGCGGCCGGCACGGCCGGCGCGGCCCTGGGGGCTGCGGCCCGGTTGCGGGTGGCCATCCCCTCCGTGGCGGACCGGGTGGCGGCGGAGCTGCGCCTGCAGCTGGCGGAAGGGCTGCTGCTGCCGGGCGCACGGCTGACCGAATCGACCATCTCCGAAGAGCTGGGCGTCTCCCGCAACACCGTCCGCGAAGCCTTCGCCGAACTCGCGGCCGAGCGGCTGGTGGTCCGGCATCCGAACCGGGGTGTCTTCGTTGCGAGCCTGGGGCCGGGCGACATCCACGACGTCTACACCGTGCGCCGGTTCATCGAAGTGAATGCCATCCGCGGCGGAGGAAGCCCCGAGGGGGTGGCTGCGGTCCGCGCGGCCGTGGAGGAAGGCCGGGCCGCGGCGGCAGCGGACGACGAGGAGGCCCTCGGCAGCGCGAACCAGCATTTCCACGGCGCGATCGTGGCACTGGCCGGGAGCCGGCGGCTCAACACGATCATGGCCCAGGTGCTGGCCGAGATGCGGCTGTTCTTCCACAAGGCCACCGTGGATGCGCATTTTTACGGCAGCTACCTCGATGACAACGAGGAGATCTGCAAGGCACTCGAAGCCGGCGAGCTGAACCGTGCCGGGAACCTGCTGCTGGCCTATCTGGACCGCTCGGAAGAGAAGCAGAGCGCGGTCCACGGGGACTGAGCGCGCGCACGGCGAGGTTCGCGACGCGCCTTCCATTCCGCGCGGCGCTAAATTCCTGCCGCTACCGGAATACCGGCGCGCCAAGTATTCCGCGATCGTGGTGAGGGGCAGCTCGCCCGGAGCCGACATGTGGTCGTCAAACCCGACGACGGCGACGTCCCCGGGGACTGCCCGCCCCGGCGACTAGGCGCGCGGGGCAGGCAAGCCTTCGACGCGGCTTCCGTCCTGCGCGGCGCTAATTTCCTGTCGACGCCGGAATACCGGTGTCGACAGGAAATCCGCGCCGCGTGGAGAAAGTTCCGCGTCGTCAGGACCGAAATGCGCATTCGCCGAGCTTCCGGCTGGCTAATTCCCCGGGCGTGACGCGGCCGGCCGCCCGCGCACGGAGGCCGCTGCCCAGACCGCCAGCAGGCAGGCCACCAGCAGCAGCCCGGCCTCGCCCAGGTCGATCTCCCCCAGCCAGGTGGTCACGGGATCCTCGAGCCCGAATGCGGCGTTGACGAACCCGCCCAGGGTGATGAATGAAATGGCCAGGGCAGACACCGCGGAGATGCCGGTGATCAGGGCATTGAAGCCCAGTTTCCGCTGCGGATTGTGGATGGCGGAGCTGTACATGCGCATCATGGCGACCCCGTTCGCGGTGTCGCACAGCGTCATCGCCGCGGCGAACGCCAGCGGCAGCGCCAGGAGGGCCAGCGGGGAGACTCCGGCCAGAGACGCGGCCGTCGCCATCACCAGCAGGCCGATCGTGGTGGCCGTGTCGAAGCCCAGCCCGAACAGGAAGCCGATGACGTAGATGTTCCGCGGCCGCCGGACACGGGACAGGGGTTTCGCCAGCAGCCGGGCCACGAATCCCTTCGCCTCAAGATCCTCCGCCCGCACCGCTCCGCCGCCCTGCACCCTGCGGTACGCCTCCGCCGCCCGGATGAAGGCGGATCCGTTGAACAGCCCCATGGCCAGCAGGAAGATCCCCGACACGCCGCTGCCGATCAGCCCCAGCACAAGGTTGCCGGTGGTGCCGTCCTGCATGAACTGGCCGACCATGGAGGCGCCGCCCACCACGAGGATGCCGGCCAGGATCACCACCGAGCTGTGGCCCAGGCTGAAGGCGAACCCGACGCTCACCGGGTCCTGGCGCTGCGCCACGAACTTGCGGGTCGAATTGTCAATGGCGGCGAGGTGGTCCCAGTCGTAGCTGTGCTTGATGCCCGCGAGATACGCCGTCAGCACGAGGCCCAGCGCCAGCGGCTCACCGGCCGTCACCAAACCGCCGAGAAGGAGCACGACGGCGGCCGCGTGCAGGGCAGCCACGGCACCGAAGGTGGCAATCAGCCGGGTCCGCAGCGGGAGCTGCTCGCGCTGACGGTAGAGAGCGGCATATCCGGCCAACGTGGTCATCAGTATTTCCTTAGGTCCAGCGGCGCCGTGCCATGCCACCGCTGCCGGAGCAGGGCACTGCAGGCGCCCAGGAGCCGGTTGAGTTCTTCGGTGCTGTTCGACAGGGAGCGGAGCACCAGACCGCTGATGCCATCCACTGTGGCAGTCAATGAGACGCCTGTGTAGGCCTCCTGCCCGTCGGCCAGCGCGTGCAGGTCGTCCGCGAGGGCCTGGTCGACGCGCTCGTCGACGGCGATCAGGGATCCGACGTGGCTGAAGCCCTCCATAAATCCCATCCCCGTCACGTCGTGCGCCGGCGGCCGGATCAGCAGGTTGTCGAGGGCCAGCAGTCCGCTCCTTCCCCTGGATTCGACCCGGATTTCGGTCCGGAGCCGCAGTTCCTCGTACCGGAACGAGGCACCGTCCGGAGACCAGCCGGGGGTGATGACCTCGGACATGACCAGGCTCGACGTCGGGTGCACGGTGATGTGGGTGTTCTGCCGGTAGCTGGCCTCCCGGTAGGCGATCAGCTGGTCCGGGGCCAGCTCCAGCTGCGATCCCGCCCCCAGCCGCAGCCGCATCCGCTGCTCCGCAAAGCAACCCGGCGTCCGGTAGATCTTCGTGGCCGACTGCGTGGTGAGCAGCAGCTTCGCCCCGTCCGCCACCTCCACGTCCATGACGTAGAGATCGGCACCCAGGTACGCCCCGCCCGGATTCACCACGACATAACAAACCTGCCCAGAGTCATCCAGGTAGTGCGGCCGCAGAACCCGCAGGGCGCCCTGATGAAACTGATGCTCAGCCACCGACCGTCCTCCCCGCACGGCGACGCGCAAGGCAAGCTGCCCCATCGGTGCGGCAACAGCAGCGGGAGCGGCCGCCGTCGTGCTCATGACGCCAGGTCGAGCATCAGGACATCGCGCCGCACCCATTCGATGACGCGGTCCAGTCCCTCGTCCGTCTTGAGGTTGGTGAAGCAGAACGGCTTCTCGCCCCGGAATTCGCGCGAATCCCGTTCCATCACGGCGAGATCCGCGCCGACGTGGGGCGCGAGGTCGGTCTTGTTGATGATGAACAGGTCGGACTTGATCATGCCCTGGCCGGCTTTGCGGGGAATCTTCTCGCCCTGGGCCACATCGATGATGTAGATGGAGAAGTCGACCAGTTCGGGGCTGAAGGTGGCGGAGAGGTTGTCCCCGCCGGACTCCACAAAAATCACCTGCAAATCCGGGTGCCGATTTTTGAGCTCCTCGATGGCCGCCGTGTTCATCGAGGTGTCCTCGCGGATGGCGGTGTGCGGGCAGCCGCCGGTCTCCACCCCGATGATCCGGTCGATCGGAAGGATCCCGTTGGCCGCCAGGATCTTGGCATCCTCGATCGTGTAGATGTCATTGGTGATCGCCGCCATGGAGATCTCCCGGCTCATGTGGCGGGTGAGGCGCTCCACGAGCTGGGTCTTGCCGGCGCCCACCGGGCCGCCGATGCCGATTTTGATGGGCTCAGACATATTCTTCTCCAGACATATTTATTTCGGGGCTGACTTAACTCATGAACATGCGGGCGCGCTGGCGCTCGTGCCGCATCTGCGAAATTTCCAGGCCGGGGCTGACCGCGCCAAAGTCCGACCGGTCCAGGCTGCCGGCGCGGACGACCGCGGCAGCGACGTCGTCGGCCGCCCTCCGCAGCAGCCGCTGCCCGGCGTTCTGCCCCAGCGGGATCGCACGGACGGCGTTCTGCGTCAGCGACGTGACCGCGGCGAACAGGTAGGCGGCAAGGGCCTCGGGCAGCGGAACCCCCAGGGAACGCGCGACGACGGCGAACGCCAGCGGCTGGTGGCCGGCGGCGCGGCCGGAACCCACCAATTCCCGGTACTCCGCCAGCTCAGGGGACGGGAAGATCTCGGCGCCGATCTCCAGGAGCCGGGTGCCCATTTTGGTGCTGGCCTCGCGCAGCTGCCGGGGCAGCAGCTGGGCCGTCAGCAGCGCATCCAGCTCGGGCAGGGGGTCGCCCTCGTACAGGAAACGGATGGCCAGGGCGTCCGAGTGGCCCAGCTGCTGACCGACGAAGACGGACAGCCACACCCCGAACGACTCCTCGTCGTGCACCAGCCCGCGGTCAAGGTAGGTCTCAAAGCCCAGCGAGTGCGCGAACGCCCCGGTGGGCAGCGCCGAGTCACACAGCTGCTGCAGGGCCAGCTGGTAGGACGCCGGACTAGTGGGAGTGTTCGGCATGGCGGAAGGGGACGGGCATCACGCGCTCCTGGCGGTCATAGGGCGCTCCGACGTGTTTGAGGTAGTCCTCCACCGTGTGGTCGTACTGGCAGACCATCACGGCGGCGCCGTACTCGGAGGATGCGTCGAAGAACTGGGCCTGCAGGTGCCGGTTGCCGAGGGAATGCGCCACCACGCCCATCTCGTGGATGGAGCGCGGCGCAATGACGAGGACGTCGGTGGGCAGCACCGACACGACGATCATGTTGGCCTCCGCGACGTGCAGGATGTCGCCGTCGCGCAGGTCCCCGGAACCGGAGGGGAGGCGGATGCCGAGTTCCTTGCCATGGTCGGTGGTGACGCGCTGGACGCGTTTGACCAGCTGGGCGCTGGGGAGCACGACCTTTTCGCGGTGGAGCCCGGCGTACGGGTCGGGGCCCGGAGGCAGGTCGTGCGTGTTGCCGAGGACCTTTTCGATGATCATGCCTGTCTCCTCTGGAAGCCTAGAAAAGGAAGTAGCGCTGCGCCATGGGCAGCACGTCGGACGGTTCGCAGGTGACGTCCTCGCCGTCGACCGTCACCTGGTACGTTTCCGGGTCCACCTCGATGTCCGGGGTGGCGCCGTTGTACTTCAGGTCCGCTTTCGTGAGGCTGCGGATGCCGGACACGGGCCGGATGACCTTCTCCAGTCCCAGCTCCGCCGGGACCCCGGCGTCGATGGCGGCCTTGGACAGGAAGGTGATGGAGGACTGCTGCAGGGCCTTGCCGTAGGCGGCGAACATGGGACGCATGGTGCGCGGCTGCGGGGTGGGGATGGAGGCGTTCGCGTCACCCATAAGCGCGTAGGCGATCTGCCCGCCCTTGAGCACAAGTTCCGGCTTGACCCCGAAGAACGCCGGGTCCCAGAGCACCAGGTCCGCGAACTTTCCGACTTCCACCGAGCCGATGGAATCCGCCATGCCCTGCGCGATGGCCGGGTTGATGGTGTACTTCGCGACGTAGCGTTTCAGGCGGAAGTTGTCGCTCTCCGCGCCCAGGCCGGACGCGGCGCCGTGCGCGCCGCCGTCCGGGTCCCGAAGGACACCGCGTTGCTTCTTCATCTTGTCCGCGACCTGCCAGGTGCGGATGACCACCTCGCCAACACGGCCCATCGCCTGCGAGTCCGAGGAGGTGATCGCAAAAATCCCCAGGTCCTGAAGCACGTCCTCGGCGGCGATGGTCTCGGCGCGGATGCGGGAGTCCGCGAACGCCACGTCCTCCGGGATGTCCGGGTTGAGGTGGTGGCAGACCATGAGCATGTCCAGGTGCTCTTCGATGGTGTTGCGCGTGTACGGCAGCGTGGGGTTGGTGGAGGCCGGCAGGACGTTGGGCAGCCCGGCGATCTTGATGATGTCCGGGGCGTGCCCGCCGCCGGCGCCCTCGGTGTGGAAGGTGTGGATCACGCGCCCGTCGATGGCCCGGATGGTGTCCTCCACGAAGCCGCACTCGTTCAGGGTGTCGGTGTGGATGGCCACCTGGACGTCGTAGCAGTCCGCGACCTTCAGCGAGGTGTCGATCGAGGACGTTGTGGAGCCCCAGTCCTCATGGACTTTCAGCCCGATCGCGCCGGCGCGGATCTGTTCGGCCAGGGGTTCGACGGCGGAGGCGTGCCCCTTGCCGAACAGGCCGATGTTGATCGGGAGCCCTTCGGCCGCCTGCAGCATCCGCTGGATGTGCCATTTGCCGGGGGTGACGGTGGTGGCCTTGGTGCCCTCGGCGGGACCGGTGCCGCCGCCGATCATGGTGGTCACGCCGCTGCAGAGGGCGGCGGGGACCTGGTCCGGGGAGATGAAATGGATGTGCGAGTCCACGCCGCCGGCGGTCAGGATTTTCCGCTCCCCGGCGATGATTTCGGTGCTGGCGCCGATGACGATGTCCACGCCGTCGGCGATCTGCGGGTTGCCTGCCTTGCCGATCCGGAAGATGTGGCCGTCCCGGAGCGCGACGTCGGCCTTGTAGATCCCGGTGTAGTCCAGGATGACAGCGTTGGTGATGACGGTGTCGGGAACTCCGCCGCCGGAACCAACACCGCCGGAACCAACACCGTCGCGCGTCACCTGGCCGTTCTGGCCCATGCCGTCGCGGATCACCTTGCCGCCGCCGAAGACCACTTCCTCGCCGTACACGGTGAGGTCCTTCTCGATCTCCAGGAAAAGTTCGGTGTCGGCGAGGCGGATGGAGTCGCCCGTCGTTGGCCCGTACAGGTCCGCATACTGCCGGCGGGATAACTCGAAACTCATCTGCGTCCCTCCAGAGCGCCGTTGACCGCGTTGCTGAGGCCGTAGACCTCGCGCCGGCCGGCGAGTTCGATCAGCCGGACGGTCTTGCTGTCCCCCGGCTCGAAACGGGCCGCCGTGCCCGCCGGGATGTCCAGACGCCGGCCGTAGGCGGCCCGCCGGTTGAACGTCAGGGCGGCGTTGGCTTCGGCAAAGTGGAAGTGCGAGCCCACCTGCACGGGCCGGTCGCCGGTGTTGGTCACCACGACGTCGACCGCCTCCCGGCCGGCGTTGACCAGCACGGGCTCGTGGCCCAGGACGTATTCTCCGGGAATCATCTCGGTGCCCCTATCGGATCGGGTCGTGGACGGTGACGAGCTTGGTGCCGTCCGGGAACGTGGCTTCGATCTGGACGTCGTGGATCATCTCCGGCACGCCCTGCATGACATCCTCGCGGCGGAGCACGGTGGTGCCGTAGCTCATCAGCTCCGCCACGGTCCTGCCGTCCCGGGCGCCCTCGATCAGCTCGTAGCTGATGATGGCCACCGCCTCCGGGAAGTTCAGCTTCAGCCCCCGCGCCTGGCGCCGGCGGGCGAGGTCGGCCGCGACCACGATCATGAGCTTTTCCTGCTCACGGGGCAGAAGATGCATGACGGGATCCCTTCAACACCGGCGGTCACGGGCCTGGCGGCGCCGCGGTGTTGCCAGCGTAGAGGGAGAAGGTTTCCTGCAGGTTTCCGGCGCAACAAACTGCGGCGCAGCAGACGCCAGCGGAGTCCCGGTCAGCCGGTCAGATGGCCGGCAAGGTTCCTCCAGTGACGGCCCGCGGCCAGCTTCCGCTCAGGAGCGCTTGTTAGGGTGGAGGCATGAAACTCCGCCTTGCCGCCGTGTCCGCCGCCACCCTAATGATCGCCCTGACAGGCTGCGGCCAGGTGCAGGACGCCGCCAACAAGGCCGTCAGCGACGGCGCCTCCCAGGTTGCCACGGCGGCCGGGAGTGAAGTGAAGAAGCAGGCCTGCACCCTCGTCGAGGACGGCCTGGTCAGTGTCCAGGACAAAGAGCTGCTGGGTGGTCTGGTCGCCGGCGCCGAGACCTCCGGTGTTCCTGCCGAGATCACCACCCCGCTGCGCCAGATTGCTGACTCCGGCGACCAGGTTCCGGCCGATTCCGTCAAGGCCCTGCAGGACGCCTGCGCCAAATAACCCTCCCGGGGCAGCCGCCTAGCGCTTGCCCTTTTTCCGGGACCCCTTGCCCCGGCCCTTGTCCGGGTTGGGGGCGTAACGCTGCGCCACCTTGGGCTTCTTGACCGCTGGACCGCGCCGGTCCGGCTTCGGTTCCTTCTTGGGCTTTTCCTGCTGGGCGGAGGGCTGGCGGGAGCTCGCGGCGGTCCGGCCGCGGACAATCCCGATGAATTCCTCGATTACCTCGTCCGTGCTGTCGCTGGGCCATGCCACGGCGATCTCCGTCGTGGGGGCCCCGGTGAGCTGGCGCGCCACGGTGCCTTTGACGTTGAAGTGGCGGGCCACGGACATCGGCAGGACCACCAGGCCGGCGCCGGAGGCCACCACCTGCAGGGCCATCTCCGGTCCGCCGAGTTCGGCGACGTCCAGGAACGTCTCGTTGGACAGGTCGGCGAAGGCCACCTCCTCGAACACGGAGATCTCGTGTCCCTTGGGCGCGACCACCACGGGCTGTTCCTCATAAAGGGGGATCACACTCAGGCCCTCGCGGTCCACCGGCAGCCGGACGAAGCTCAGGTCCGCGGAACCGTCACGCAGCACGCTGATCTGGGCGCCTTCCTCGGACATAAAGGAGCGCAGCGGAACGTCGGGCATCCGCTCTTCCCAGCGCCGGGTCCACTTGCCGGGCGTCACGCCGGCGACGTAGGCGAACCGCAGCTCCCGCACGGCATCTTCGGCCGGAACGGCGGCGGTTTCGTCGGGGGTCTGGGGTGTTTCTTCTGCTGCGGACACATGTTCACAGTACCGCCCGGCCCGGCGCATGGCGGGTGTCAGTGCTCAATGCCGGTGCCCAGCCGGCCGCTGGCCGGATACCCTTGAAGCATGACCTCTGCAAACTCCCAGTCCATGAAGCCGGCCACCGTTGCCAAGAAGCTTGGCATCTACCTGCCCGCAACACCCCAGGAGTTCCAGGATTCGGTCATCACCCGCGCCGATTTCGCCGAACTCCAGGCCAACCCGCCGGAATGGCTCGCCGAACTGCGCCGCAACGGCCCGCACCCCCGCCCGGTGGTCGCGCAGAAGCTCAACGTCTCCATCAGCGGCCTGGCCCGCGGCGGCGTGGAGGAAGCGCTGACGACGGCGGAAATCACCGCGCTGCTGCAGGCTCCCCCGGCATGGCTGGTCGCCGAACGCTCCACCCACGCCGCCGTCCGCGCCGAGGCCCAGCGGGTCAAGGACGAGGCTGCGAAGAAGGACGCCAAGAAGGCACGCACCGCCGCCGAGTAGCGGCTGCTGCACGGCACGTCCCGGACCGGCGGGAGTCCGTCCTGGCTCAGTCCTGGTGGAGCTGGACGAAGTTCCCGCACCCGTCGTCGAACACCGCAGTGGTGCCGCCGGGACCGTCGGAGGGTTCGCCCTGGAAGATCACGCCCTTGGCCGTGAGCCGCTTGAACTCAGCCCGGACGTCGGTCACCCCCATGACGATCGCGGGCAGCCCGGCGTCGTGGCATCCGTTCATGTAGGCGGCCCCGATCGGGTTGTCGCTGGGCTCCAGCAAGAGCCCCACTGATCCGCCGCCGGACCCGGCCGGGTCCTTCACGATGTACAGGTTGTGCTCCGGCATGGCCAGGAGGCTCTCAAAGCCCAGGATTCCGGTGTAGAACTCGAAAGCGGCGGCGGGGTCCTTGACGTGGATACTGCACATTTTCAGTCGCATGGGCCCTAGGCTACGCCGGGACGGACCTCGCTGTGAACCGGACCCGCCGCGGCGGACTCCCGCCCAGTTCCGGGACCATTGACGGCCCGGCTCCAATGGATTCCAATGGAATCAGCGGAACCGTGCCCGTCCGGGCCGGATCCCTGGAGGTGTTGGAATGCCGTCCCTGTTCGAGTCCGCCCCCTTCGCGCTCTGGCAACTACTGGTCCTGGCCGTCGTCGTCGTGGGCGCGTCCGGAGCCTCGGTCTATCTGGTCCGCAAGCATGTGGCTGCCGACAGCGACGGCCTGCCGGATGCCGTGTTCTGGGACGTCTTCGCCGGACTCGCCATCGTGGCGCCGGCCGTGATCCTTCCCGCCCTGGCGGCACCGTGGGCCGGCCTGCTGCTCGGTGTTCTCGCCGTGGCGGCCGCTGTTGCCTCCTACTTCTGGACTCCCAGGGTCTTCAGCCGGCGGGCAGCCCGTCGGGCCTCGCGGGACATTGCGGCCAGCAACGAGGCGGCCGCGGTCCGGCACCGCGGCGCCCTGGCCAGATGGCAGCGCTACGAACTGGACCCCGCGCACAGCATCGACTACCCCGCCATGAGTGATCCGCGGCAGCCGGAGACGGCCGCCCTGATCCGGGCGATGAGGGACGCGGAGCGGCTGCGCGGCGGGACGGACGACGGGTATGCCCAGGCTGTCGATCGGCTGGAGCAGGCCCTCGCCGACGCCGAGCGGGCCGCGGGCGTCGCGCATGACGCTCCGACCCGCAGAAGTTAGCCCCGTGGATCCGGCCCACGCTGACACTGTGCACACCGCCCGCTGAGCCCTGCTGAGAATACGACCCGCATTGCACGGCCACCCCGGAAGGACGCCCCCATGGCAGACATCACCATCATCGGCAGCGGCAACATGGCACGGGCGATCGGAACCCGCGCCGTGGCAGCGGGCCGTTCGCTCCAGATCCTCAGCAGGTCCCCGGAACACGCCGCCAACGTGGTGGAGATCAGCAACCCGATCGATGCGGACACCTTCGATTCCCTCACCGTCGAGCCGGGGTCCTCGGCCGCCGAGGAGATCGCGTCCTTCGCGGCGGCCGCCGGCCTGCGGCGAACGGCGCAGAACCTGGAGTTCCGGAGCGGGGCCTAGAGTTCGACCGTGCCGCTTTCGCCCACGCTCATCCGGCTGTGCAGGACCTTGGACTTGACCCACTGCAGCACCGTCGCGGCGGTTCCGCCCGGGCTGGTCCAGTATTCGGCGGAGTCGGAGTCAACGTGCAGCAGGACCACCTCCGGGGTGTCCGGGCCGTCCGGGAACCAGGCCTCGACCATCTGGTTCCAGAGTTCGTGGATCTTCTGGCGGTCGGTGACGACTTCCGCCGTGCCGGCCACCGACACCCATTCCGTGCCCTTGCCGAAGGAGACGTTGACGCCCGGGTGCGCCCGGACATGGGCCACCTGGGACGTGGTGGCGGACGTGAAGAACCACATGTCGCCGTCGTCCTTCACGTCCTGGACGGCCAGCGGCCGGCTGACCAGTGCGCCTTCCTCGTTGACGGTGGTGAACATCCCGATCCGCGAATCGTTGATGATGTCCGTAACTTTGCTGATGTTTTCTGCGTCCGACATGCTGTCACCTCGTTCTGGTTCCGAACGGGGGAAGGTCCCCCTCCCGCCAGCCTATTGGTAAGTGTGCTTACTTTCCAATGGCTGCCGGACGGAGGACCTTCCCGGGTGGTGCGGCGCGGGTCTAGTATCCCGTGGGCAGGACCTTGCCCTTGAAGAACTCCGGGCGGACCTTGGCCATGACCAGCATGAGCACCACGCCCAGCAGGATCACACCCATGCCCAGGACGAACACCAGGCCAATGCCGCCGACGGATGATCCGGAACCGTATGCCGGGTCCATGGAGTCATAGGCGGTCTTGACGAACATCACCAGCAGGATGACGCCGCCCAGGAGCGGGGCGAGGAACTTGAAGAAGAACGCCCGTGCCCCGGTGAAGGCCTCGCTCCGGAAGAACCACACACAGGCCAGGGCGGTGATGCCGTAGTAGAAGCAGATCATCATGCCGAGCGCGGTGATGGTGTCCCACAACGCGTTCTCGGACGTGGTCCGGGTGATCACATAGAACCCCGCCGCGGCGATGGCCGCCGCGATGGTGGCGTAGCTCGGGGACTTGAAGGTCGGGCTGATCTTGCCGAACTGGGTCGGCAGGGCCTTGTAGTGGCCCATCGCCAGCAGCGTCCTGGCCGGCGAGACAAACGTCGACTGCAGGGACGCGGCCGAGCTGCTCAGGATGGACAGGGACATCAGGATGGCGAACGGCCCCATGACCGGTCCGGCGAGGACGGCGAAGATGCTGCCCTGGTTTTCCGGGTTGCCGGCTCCCAGGCCTTCCTGGCCGACGCCGGCATACGTCAGGGTGGCCAGTGCGACGGTCATGTAGATGATCACGATGACAAGCACGGTGACGGTGGCCGCGCGGCCCGGGGTCTTCTCCGGGTTGCGGGTTTCCTCGTTCATGGTCAGGGTGACGTCCCAGCCCCAGTAGATGAAGATCGAGAGGGAGACGCCGGCGGCGAAGGCCGAGAAGGATTCGACGGCGAACGGGTTGAACCACTCGGGGGTGATCGCGGTGGCATCGAAGGCGGTGCCGTTGGCGACATGGCTGAAGGCGGCGACAGCAAACCAGCCGAGCACGAAGAGCTGGAACGCGACCAGCACGTACTGCACACCCTTGGTAGTTTCCATGCCGCGGTACGAGATCCAGCAGGCCAGCGCGATGAACACCAGCGTGGTGGCGATGTTCAGCGGTAGGTTCAGGGTCAGATCAGCCAGTTCGGGGTTGCCGAACAGCTGGGCCAGCATGAGGTAGAAGAAGTCCACGGCCACGGCGGCCAGGTTGGACAACACGATGATCGTCGCGGCGATCAGTCCCCAGCCGCCCATCCAGCCGATCCAGGGGCCGAAGGCCCGCGAGGCCCAGGTGAAGGAGGTTCCAGCGTCGGGCATGGCGTTGTTCAGTTCCCGGTAGCCGAACGCGACGAGCAGCATCGGGATGAAGCCCACCAGGAAGATAGCCGGTAGCTGGACACCGACTTCGGCGACCGTGGGTCCCAGGGCAGCGGTCAGCGTGTACGCCGGGGCAATACAGGACACGCCGATGACGACGGCGCCGATCAGGCCTACCGATCCGGCTTTGAGGCCCTTGGCGCTCAGTCCCGCGTGGGTGTCGTGTGAGGCCTTGGCCGTCACGTGTTCGGTGCTCATTGGGTTGCCTCTCCGGACGTGTCATTCGACGTGGGGTGGTTCTGGTGCTTGAGTTCGTAGCCGCTGGGCACCACGAGCATCGGCACCGGCAGGGCGCGCAGGATCCGGTTGGCCGTGCTGCCCAGGAAGATGGAGCGGCCCTGGGCCAGGCGGCTCGAACCGATGACCAGGACCTCCCCGTCCTCCCAGTCGAGGCCGTCCACGGCCTCCTCGATGCTCCGGCCCTGCGCGACGACGACGTCCGTCTTGGCTGCCAGCTGGACGCCCGACGGGCTGACCGGCGCGGCTGCCGCGACGGTCTTCTCCGCGTACTCGCGGGCGGCCCCGGCGGCGGCCGGGTCGCCGCCGTCGAGCGCCAGCAGCGACACCACGCGCAACGGGACCTTCCGGTTCGCCGCCATGCCGATGGCGAAGTCGAGCAGTTTTTCGGCTCCGGCCCGGGTGCCGAGTCCGCAGCTGATCCGGGTCAGGGCCTCCTGCCGGTAGTAGCCGTGGGGTGCCAGGGCCACCGGCACCGTGGATGCGTGAAGGAGTGCGCTGGCCACCGAACCGATGGTGAACCGCTTGAACAGGCCGGTGCTGGTGGCCCCAATGACCAGGACGTCCGCCCCGAGTTCCTCGGCGGCCTCGATCAGCGCCTGGGCGTCCGAGTCGCCGGTGCGGATGTGCGCCTGGGCGGGGACGTCGGCCGGGACGAGAGCCAGGGCCTCGTCGAGCCATTGGCGTGCCTGCTCGTTCAGGAGGTTCTCGAAACCTGCCTTGGGTGCATGGGCGGCGCCGAACTGCTGGACTTCCGGCACCACCAGGACGAGATCCAGGCTGGCACCGCGGCCGCGTGCCAGCGAGACGGCCAGATTGACGGCATCATGGCCTCTGGCATTGGCTGAATACCCCACTACGTAACGCATCTGGCCGATCCTTTCTGATCTGTTGGAGTTGGGTGGAAGCGCCGGGGCTAATGGGAGGCCACGGAGGTGCGGTCTGCCGCGGCGACGATCCGGGCCGCCGTCTGGCGTCCCATCCGGACCGCGCCGTCGACGTGCTGGTAGCCCTCGGCGGCGAGGTCCGAGGAGGACCAGTAGATCGGGCCGACCGGGGCGTGCTGGTCCTTGCCGTAGCGGTGCAGTCCGCCGAGGTCGTAGCTGGAGGCGTAGGCGCCGCGGGTCCATTCCTCAGAGCCCCAGTCCGATTCGTAATAGACCTCCGGTTCGAGGGCCTTGTCCCCGAGGAATCCGGCCATCGATTCGAGGATGGCGCGGCGGCGGTCCTCAGCGCTGAGCTCGAACATGGCATCGGCCTTCTCATCTGAGACGAAGCCGACCAGGGTGCCGCGGGTGTCGTCGTGGTTGGTGTTGTCGTAAACCTCCTGGACCAGGGCGCCGGCGCCGAAGCAGGTTCCGGAGAGGCCGTCCTCGCGCCAGAACGGGGTGCTGTAGACGGCGTGGACCTTGATGACCAGGCCGAGTGACTGGTGCTGGTGCATCTGGTGCTGGCGGCGCGGCAGCGGCGGGTTGAAGGAGACCCGGGAGTAGAGGTTCGGCGGCACGGCCATGATGACGAAGCGCGCATTCACGGTGGCGCGCTCCGACACAGCGGTCACCCGCTGGCCGCTGCCTTCTCCGTCGGGGGCCGGTCCCCAGTTGATGGTGCGCACCGGGCTGTCCAGCACGACGTCGTCACCGAGTTCAGCGGCGAGCAGCAGGGAGAGCTGCTGCATTCCGCCGATGACGCGCTTGTCCAGGATGAAGTCCTCGTCGGTGAGGTGGGTGAAGGATCCGGCGGAGGCGGCCATCAGCACTGCCTGCAGCGCGGAGAAGGCGTGGGCGGGCTTGGTCAGCATGCCCCCGGCAATGAAGAGCCCGATGTTGTTGCAGGCTTCCTCGTCCGAAGAGTTCTCCCGCAGCCAGTGGTGGAAGGAGATGGTGTCCAGCTCGCGGGCCTTGGGGTGCGCCCACGGCTCGGTGGGGCCGATCTCGGCGGCGAGGGAATCCAGCAGGGCGGTGAGTTTGTCCATCTCGGCCGCGGTGGTGTCGCTGACCGGGAAGGTTTCGCCCGTGTACAGGGTGCGCTTTCCGTCGGAGCCGATGTAGACGGATTTGCCGTCGCGGTAACGGGAGTAGGTCTGCAGGCCGAGCTCGTCGAGGAGCGCCAGCAGCTCGGTCTGGTCCGGGGAAACCCACTGGCCGCCGATCTCCAGCATGGCGCCGTCGATCGTATCGGTCCAGGTGCGGCCGCCGACGCGGTCGCGCGCCTCCAGGACGGCCACGCTCAGGCCGGCCTTCTTCAGTTCCCGGGCTGCGGTCAGCCCGGCGGGGCCTGCTCCGACGATGACGACGTCGCGGTCAAGTTCCAGCATGATGTCCTCTCCGTGGCCGCTGAAGTGATGCGGACCACTAAATGAATGCCGTTCATTTAGGATTTACTATAGACCCTTCGGAGGCATCAGGGAAGACCCCCTGACAGGGAAATCCGGCCGGCAAAGTGCCCGTAAAGTAGGGGCACAATGGGAGCACCCAGGAGACCGACCGGAGAAAGGCCAGCAATGCCGGCACCAACCAGCGCCCCTGCCGATCCACACCGTCACGACGCGAAACCGCGCCGCCGGGTGGGCAGGCCCGCGGCCGCCGTCCTCGACCAGGACGGCATCACCGCGGCGGCGCTGCAGCTCATTGGGAAGAGCGGCTATGAAGGGTTCACAATGGCGGCCCTGGCGCGGACGCTGAACGTGGCGCCGTCGGCCCTGTACAACCATGTCTCGTCCAAACGCGACGTGCTGGTCCTGGTCCAGGACCACCTGACGTCGTTTGTTGATGTGTCCGCCTTCGACGCCGAACCCTGGGACCAGGCCGTGCGCCGTTGGGCATGGAGCTACCGCGACGTGTTCTCCAAGCACACGCCGCTGATCCCGGTCATCGCCGTGCTCCCGGTGACCGACGCCCCCAAGACACTGGCCATGTACGAGGCGGTCGGTGCCGGGTTCGCCCGCGCGGGTTTCCCGCAGGGGCGGATCGTTTCGGCAATCGTCGCGTTGGAGTCCTTCATCTTCGGCTCCGCCTACGACGTCACGGCGCCGGAGGACATCTTTGACTCCGGCAGCATGGCGGACTCGACGCCGAACTTCACCGCTGCCGTCCAGCACCAGGACCTGGAAGGCTACGACAAGCCCGCCGACGTCGCCTTCAACCTGGGCCTGGAGGCGATGATTGAGCGCTTCGGGGCGCTCCGCGGCTGACCTCCAGAAAACAACGCGCCGCACGTGCGCGCCCGGCCGGTCACGCCGACGTCGATGCTGGCTGCCCGGACCTCCTCAGCATGGCGCCCTCCAGGAGCGCCACGACCGTGTACAGGATGATCGACACGAGCGTGATCACCACCACCAGCGCCCACACCTCGTTGTTCCTGGCGCGCGAGACCGCGGAAATGATCGCGTAGCCAACCCCTTGGCCGGTGGCCAGCCATTCGGCCAGCAGCGCCCCCGTCACCGCTCCCGGGATGGAGACTTTGACCGCTGTGAAGAAGGCGGGAAGCGACGACGGCAAGGCGACTTTCAGGAGGGCCGTCCACCGGGAGCCGCCGTAGACATCAATGACCTCCAGCATGGCCGGTGACGCCGAGCGAAGCCCGAACACGATCGTCACCAGGGCAGGAAACAACACCACGATCCCCCCGATGGCGGCCACGGCTGGTTCCTGCCGCCCGAATATAAGGATGATGATGGGCGCCAAAGCAACCAGCGGCACGGAGCGCAGCAGCATGGCGATTGGCATCAGCGCATTCTCCACTCCGCGGAAGAGAACAAAGACCGCCGCGATCACCACAGCCCCCGTCATCCCGGCGGCAAAGCCGAGAAAAGCGTCGATCATCGTCTGGCCGAGGTTCTGCAAGACGGACTGCCGGTTCCCGGCCGATGCCGGGACGGTGAAGAGGAAGTTGAAGACATCCAGGGGGCCTTTGCCCACGAAGGGCGAGATGTTGAAGAGCTTCAGCAGCGCCACCCAGAGCAGCAGCACAGCGGACAGGGACACCAGCAGCCCCAGGGCCGCACGGCCGAGGCTCTTGACGACGGCGGGGCCATGGGTTCGCGGTGTCATCGGGAGGCCCCCTGGCGGCCGGCGGACCACGGAGTGACGAACCGTGCGATCACGGCAAAGACGCCGTACCCGGCGCCGGCCAGGAGTCCCGCGGCCAGGGCGACGCCCCATGCCCGGGCGATTTCCAGGTTCTGCTGGGCGTTGACCAGCGCCGGGCCGATCCCGCGGTCCACTCCTCCCACGTATTCGCCTAGGACTGCCCCCAGCACGGCGGCGGGAACAGCGATCTTGAGTGCGGTGAGGATCCCCGGCAGGGCCGAGATGAGCTGCACTTTGACCAGTTGCTTGAACCTGCCGCCGCCGTAAACGGCAACGAGGTCCAGGCTGGCCTGGTCCGCACTCTTCAGCGCGGAGAGGGCGCCTACCACTGTGGTGAAAAAAACAGAGATGCCGGCAAGGAGCACGGCTGTTCCCGATGCCTCGCCGGCCGCGGGCGATCCGATCACAATGAACGCCAGCGGCCCGATGGCCACTATCGGCAGGCAGTAGCTGATGACGGCCAGCTGGGTGACCAGCCGCTCCAGGGCCGGCATCACGAGCACAGTGCCGGCCAGCAAGAGCGCCGCAATGTTGCCCCAGAAATAGCCGGCCGAGGCCTCCGCGACCGTGACGGCAAGGTTTGGCCAGTAGAAGCCGACGCCGTCGCCGGCCAACTGGCGGACCACCTCGCCCGGGGTGGGGACGGCGCCGCCCGTCCCGTCGGCTGCGGCTCCCACCCCTGACAGCACGGTGGCCGCGGCCAGCCACCAGAGCGCAACGGTGGCTGCCACCCCGATTCCGCCCGCGGCCCACGGCGGAAGCGGCCGCGAAACGGCTGCTGCCTTCGTGTCCGTCCTCGCGTCAGTCGTCATCAAGGGACCCTCCCTCCCCCCGGCGCGCACCGACGTCGCCGAACAGCAGCTCCGACGCCCGGTCGCACAGGGCGTGGAACTCCGGGGTCCGCATCATCTCCGGTGTCCGCGGCCTGGGCAGGTCAACAGGGATGATCTCCTTGATCCGGCCGGGCCTTGCACTCATGACGGCGACGACGTCGGAGAGGAACATTGCCTCCGCGATTCCATGGGTGACCATCAGCGTGGTGGCCGGCTTCTCCGTCCAGATGCGCAGCAGTTCAAGGTTGAGCCGCTGACGCGTCATGTCATCCAGGGCACCAAACGGTTCGTCCAGCAGGAGCACCGACGGCTTGAGTGCCAGCGCCCTGGCGATGGAGACCCGCTGCCGCATGCCGCCGGAGAGCTGCGCCGGTTTGGCCTTTTCGAACCCCCTCAGGCCGATCAGCCCCACCAGCTCGTCCACCATGGCATGGTCAACGGGCAATCCGGCCACTTCAAAGGGCAGGCGGATGTTCGAGACCACGCTCCGCCAGGGCAGGAGGGCCGGATCCTGGAAGGCGATCCCCAGTTCGTGCCGGGTGCGCAGCTCAGCCGGGGTGTGGCCATCCACGGTGACCTGGCCGGTTGTGGGGGTTTCCAGGCCGGCCAGGATCCTGAGGATGGTGGACTTGCCGCATCCTGAGGGCCCCAGCAGGGACAGGAACGTTCCCTGCGATGTCATCAGGTTGGCGTCTTCCAGGGCCACGACGCTCTTGCGGCCCATGCTGAAACTCTTGCCCAGCCGGGTGAGCGATATGCCGGTTCCGGAGAGCATGCCGTCGGAGACGGTAGCCGTGCTCACGTCAGTCATTTGTCCTACTTAGGTTCGTGCTGCTTGTTTCCGGGCGTGGTCACTTAAGGGTCGGGTTCTCCGCGAAGACCTCGTCGAGGAGGCTCAGGTCGAAGATCTGCTCCGCCGTGGTGTCGTAGCCGGCCAGCTTGAGGATTTCGATGTTCTTCTCCATAAGCTCCTTGGAGATGGAGAACAGTCCGTTGCTGTCCGTGTCCGGGGTCTTGATGAGCTTGCTGTTCTGCGCCTCCGCCTGGGCCTTTTCCTTGTCCAGGGTGAGGCCGAGCTCTTTGCCGTAGACCTCCACGGCGAGTCTGGCAGATTCCGCCGGGTCCGCCAGTGCGTCCTTCCAACCCTTGATGGTGGCCGCCAGGAAGGCTTTCAGTTCTGTCCGCTTGTTCTTGATGGAATCCTCCGTCGCGACGAAACTTTCGGCGATGAAGGGAAGTCCGTTGTCCGCGAACGGCAGCACCGCGGTGGTGTGCCCGCCCAGCTCGAGGGTCAGGACCTCGTTGGTGAGATAGGCGAAGAACCCCTCAACGTCGCCGTTCAGCAGCGGCTGCGGATCGTACTGCACCGGCACCTTCGTGACCTGGGACGGATCAATGTTGTTGACCTCCAGGAGGGCATCGAACAGAGTCTCATTGACGCCGGCCTGCACGCCGATCTTCTTGCCGACCAGGTCACCGGGGGTGGTGATCGGCGTTCCCGCGAGCGACACGATGGTGAACGGGTTTTTTTGGTACGTGGAGCCGATGATCTTCAACGGCGCACCCTCATTGAGCACCACCGGGGCTACTCCCACGGGCGACGACGTGCCCACCAGCGCCTTGCCGGACAGGACCATGGTCTCCGCCGAAGCGCCGCCCGGGCCGCCCGCAATCAGGTTGACTGCCGTGAAGCCCGCGTCCTTGTAATAGCCCTTGCTGTCGGCGAAATACTCGCCGGCGAACTCCGCGTTCTTCAACCAGGACAACTGGACCTCCAGTGTGCCGAGGTCCCCCGCTGCGCCACTGGCCGTCGACGTCGCAGCACTTGTTTCGCCGCCGCAGCCGGTAAGGGCGACGAGTGCCACGGAGGAAATCCCTGCCAGCATCATCCGACGCGTCGGGCGCAATTCCGAACCAAAAGCCGTCATTCTACTTCTCCAAATCGGGAGCCGGTCGCATCAAAAGACGGCCCCCGCGGGGCCGTCTGGCACTGACCTTAGGGAACGGTTGTTTCAGGAATCCGCGCCTTGCCGTTTCCGCGAAGTTAACTCTCGGTTAGTTCGTTCGGTGCGGCGCCTCGCGTCACGGGGAGTTGTGCAGCCGGGTTGCCGCCGCCAGAGAGCAACGCGGCGTCACTCCCGGCCCATAATCCCCTCCGGGACGGGCGCGGTCTGACCCCGCGTTGCTTTGGGGTGACAGGCAGTATTGCGAAGTTAAATGGAAAGAACCCCGGTCCGAAGACCGGGGTTCTTTCATTTGCGTGCGCGAGGGGGGATTTGAACCCCCACGCCCTTTCGGACACTGGCACCTGAAGCCAGCGCGTCTGCCGTTCCGCCACTCGCGCGCAACTTCTTCCACGTAGTTGTTGGTCCAGAATCGGGCCTCGAACCTCGTAAAAGCAGCGAGATCAAGCATAACGGACAACTGCGGGAAAACACCAATCGGCCTCCGGAGAGGGATAGCTCAGCATATTCTGCGCCCGACATCCGGGCGCCCGCGCAGCCCGGACGGGGACCTCACCGCGGCACCTGGCCCGCGTCTCCGCCGGGGGCAGCGGACCGATGTCAGTGCACGTCAGGGCCGGTCCGGCGCAATTTCCCCGCACGGAGTGGCGACGCGCATTAAGGCCATTCCCAGACTCGCCCAGTAGTATCTGATGTAGGAGTGCCCGTTAGCAGCGGGCTCCCGCAGATGTGGGAAACCGAGTTCCGGAACGAATGCTGCCCTGCAGCCGTCACGAAAGGAGAAGGACCATGGGATTGCTGGACAAAGTCGAGCGCGGCATCGAAAAGGCCGTCCGCGGAGTCTTCTCCACCGGTTCTCGCGCCCAGGTTGAGCCTGTCGAGATCGCCAGCCACCTCCGCCGCGAGGTCGACAACAAGGCCATCACCATCGCCGCGGGACGAACCCTCGCCCCCAACGTCTTCGACGTCCTCCTCAGCGACGACGACTTCCAGCGGGCCCAGGAATGGGGCACCCCGCTTGCGGAGGAGCTCTGCGACGTGGTCATCAACCACGTGCGCAGCCAGGGCTACACACTCCAGGGTCCCGTCCGCATCAGTTTCCGCCGTGACGGGGACCGCCGCGCCGGCGACTTCGAGATCAAGTCCCGGACCGAAAAGACATCGTCCCCCTCCGCACCCGCCCAGCCGGCCGCGCACGCCGGAATGCCCGCCGCGCCGACGCGCCAGCCGTCCCGGATGCAGCCTGTGCTGGACATCGACGGGCAGCGTTACTCCTTGAACGCCCCGGCGATCGTGCTGGGACGCTCCTCCGAAGCAGACATCCTTATAGACGACACCGGTGTTTCCCGCCGCCATCTGGAAATCCGCACGGGACCGGGCGCCGCCCAGGCCGTGGACCTGGGCTCCACGAACGGCAGCTACGTCAACGGCCACAAGATCGTGGGCTCCTCGGAACTCACCGACGGCTCCACGATCACAATGGGACGGACCAAGATCATCTTCCGACTTTTGCCCGCCAGCCCAGGCGGCCGCCAATGAGCGAACTGACCATCACCGCCCTGCGCTTCGGCTTCCTCCTTCTCCTGTGGGTATTAATCTTCAGCATTGTCGCCGCCATGCGACGCGACCTCATGATCGGCCGCAAGGCAGCAGCGGGCGCTCCCACAGCGCGGCAGGTCCGTAAGAACCCGGCCCTGGCCGAACCGGCGGCCCCCGTCAAGCAGCAGCCCCGCCAACTGGTGGTGACCGAGGGCCCGCTCAAGGGCACCACGATCCCGCTTGCCGCAAGCCCCATCCTGCTGGGCCGCGCCCAGGAAGCCACCCTTGTGCTGGAGGATGACTACGCCTCGGGCCGCCACGCCCGCCTGTTCCCCCAGGGCAGCCGCTGGTTCATAGAGGATCTTGGCTCGACCAACGGCACCTATCTGGCCGACCAGCAGCTCACCAGGGCACTGCCCGTAGAGCTGGGTGTCCCCGTGAGAATCGGCAAGACGGTCATTGAATTGAGGCCGTAGCCATGGCCGCCCCGGAATTTCCCGCAGACAGGGCCGAAGGCAAAACAACTGCCCCCAAGCGGCCGCTCATCATGCGCTACGCCGCGCGGTCCGACGTCGGCCGGGTGCGCGCGAAGAACGACGACTCCGCCTACGTCGGCCGCCACCTCGCCGTCGTCGCCGATGGCATGGGTGGACACGCCGGCGGCGATGTCGCTTCTGCCGCCACGGTGCTGGACATGCTCCATCTCGACAGCGACGACTACGACGGCGACGCCGGCACCGTCCTGGCCGACGAGATCCAGACCGCCAACTCGCTGCTCTCCGAACTCGTCCATATCAATCCCAAGCTGGCCGGCATGGGGACCACCGTCACCGCCCTCCTGCTGGCCGAGGGAAAGCTACACTTCGCCCACATTGGGGACTCCCGCGCATACCGGCTCCGGAACGGCGAATTCGAGCAGGTCAGCGTGGACCACACCTTCGTCCAGCGCCTCATCGATGAAGGCCGGCTCCGCCCCGAAGAAGCGGAAAACCATCCGCACAAAAACGTCCTGATGCGCGTTCTCGGCGATGTCGACGCCAGCCCCGAACTGG
Source organism: Pseudarthrobacter sp. PvP090 (assembly GCF_040547365.1). Lineage (NCBI taxonomy): Bacteria > Bacillati > Actinomycetota > Actinomycetes > Micrococcales > Micrococcaceae > Pseudarthrobacter > Pseudarthrobacter sp. PvP090. The sequence goes on along the minus strand of NZ_JBEPPO010000010.1, from coordinate 115,763 downwards.
ACCTGGCAACGCTTGACGTCGAACCGGGTGAGCGCTGGCTGCTCTGTTCCGACGGTCTGAACTACGTGGCCGGCCATGTCGTGGAGCGCACCGTCCGGGAGACCCGAAACCTGCGGGAATGTGTCGAGCTGCTTGTGGACCTCACCCTGGAGGCAGGTGCTCCGGACAACGTCACCGTCGTGATGCTGGAAATCGTCGAACAGACCACCGACGACGTCAGGACCGCCGCCGTTGAAATTGTCCCGTCGACGTCGCCGCCGTCCACCGTCACCGCGACCGTATTCGAAGGCGCCCGGCAGGTCGGAAGCACCTTTGGTGCAGCGAAGACCGCCGAAGCACCGCAGCAGACGCAGGGTCCCCAGGCAACCGGAGCCTCCGCCGCCGCCCCACTCGTCCAGGGATCGGCTGCGGCCCCAACCCCGCGCACGGCCGCCGACTCCGCGTTGGACTCCGGCACAGCGGACGACAAACCGTCCGAGAGTGCCTCCGACAAGGGGGAACCGCCCACTTCCACCGACCCGCACCTCGGTGAGCATCTGTCCGCCGAGGTGCTTCGCGAGGAACTTGCCGGCCGCCCCCACGAACTTGTGGGCGCCGCCGCGGCCGCCGCGGAATCGGGTTCCATCCCCACCATCGCCGGGCGCACCATGGCCCGCCGGGCAGCGACAGTCCTGACGCACAAGTCGGATCAGGCGAGGGATGACGCCGAAGAATACCGACAGTCCGGCCGGCCCCGCCGCTGGGTCACGGTTTCCATCGCCGCCGCCATCGCGACGGTGCTCACGGTGGGCCTGTGGCTCGGCTATGCCTGGACCCAGACGCGGTACTACATCGGCGAGCACGACCAGCATGTGGCCATCTTCAACGGGGTCTCCCAGCGCCTGGGACCCATCCAGCTCTCCACCCTCGAAGCGGTGACCGAAATCCGGATGTCAGATCTGCCCGAATTTTCCCAACAGCGGGTCCGCCAGACCGTGCCGGCCCGGGACCTCTATGACGCCCAGAGGATCGTAAAGAACCTTGAGCGCACCGGCACCACCGCCCCCTCGGACGAATGCATCACCCCGTCCCCGAGCCCCGCAGCCCCCGGCGTGACGGCGGATCCCGGTGCCACAGCGAGTCCCGGCGCGGCGGGGACTGCGGCGCCCTCGCCGGCGGCGACAGCTCCCATCTGCGAGGTGGACAAATGACACCCATCGATCCCACGCCGCGGCCGCGGCGGAACGTTGAACTGGTCCTGCTGGTGCTGGCTCTCGCCGTCGGCATCGGGGCGAACGCCCTCGTCGGCGTAGATCAGCAGAAGGCCTTCGATACCGACTTCTGGTTCCAGTCGAGCCTGCTCGCCGCCGCCGCCCTCGCGTTCCACATCGTCCTGCGAGTGAGGGCCAAATATGCCGATCCGGTAATTCTTCCGCTGGTGGTAGCCCTCAACGGCCTCGGACTAGCCATGATCCACCGGCTGGACCGGGTCGGGGAGGACACGGGCAACAACCAGCTTCGCTGGACCCTTGTGGCCATGGCCGTCTCGATCGCCGTCATCTGGTTCCTCAAGGATCATCGGATCCTCCGCCGCTTCACCTACATTTCCCTGGCCGTCAGTGCGTTCCTTCTCATCCTTCCGCTGGTTCCCGGCATAACGGCCGGTGAAATCCTTGGCGCGCGGGTCTGGATCAAGTTCGGCTCGATGACCTTCCAGCCCGGTGAAATCGCAAAGATCACGCTCGCTATATTCTTTGCCGGGTACCTTTCCTCCAACCGCGACCTCATCCTGCTGGCCGGGCGGAAAGTCGGGCCCATCCAGTTCCCGCGGTTCAAGGACATGGGTCCCATGATCGCTGCCTGGCTCGTGAGCATCGGCGTGCTGATCTTCCAGCGGGACCTCGGCTCGTCGATCCTGTTCTTCGGCCTCTTTCTGGTAATGATCTACGTCGCCACGAGCCGCATCAGCTGGGTGATCATCGGCGTCGGCCTCATCGCTGCCGGCGGGTTCGTCGCTTCCCGTGTCTTCTCCCATGTCGCACTGCGGATTGACGGCTGGATCAATGCCTTCACGGACGAAGTGTACGGGCGGGCGTTCGGCGGCAGCCTGCAGATCGTCGAAGGGCTGTTCGGCATGGCCAACGGCGGGCTGGTGGGCACGGGGCTCGGCCAGGGACGCCCCAACCTGGTTCCCTTCGCCAACAGCGACATGATTATTGCGTCCTTCGGCGAGGAACTCGGGTTGATTGGCCTCATGGCGATTGTCCTGATGTACCTGCTGCTCTTCACCCGCGGCTTCCGTGCGGCGCTCGGCACCCGCGACGCCTTCGGGAAGCTGCTCGCCACAGGGCTGTCCTTCGCCATCGCGCTGCAGTGTTTTGTCGTGATTGGCGGCGTCACCCGCCTCATTCCCCTCACCGGACTCACCACCCCTTTCCTGGCTGCGGGCGGCTCCTCGCTGCTGGCCAACTGGATTATCGTCGGGCTGCTGCTGATGATCTCGCACACGGCACGGGGCCCGGTGGACACCACACCGCTGGCTCCCGGTGAGGAACCCGACCCACAGAAAGTAATGCCTGCCATGCCTTCGAAGCCGGCCACCGTACCCGGCACCGGGCGGAACAGCCCGGACGCCCCCACCGAGGCGGTGAAGCTGTGAACCAAGCCATTCGCAATGCCTGGATCGCCGCGATCGCGATGTTCGTCCTGATCTTCGGCGCCCTCAGCTACGTCCAGGTGGTCGGCGCGGACGAGCTGGAGGCCAATGCCTGGAATAAGCGCACCCTCCTGCAGAACTACTGCAACGACCGCGGTGCAATCATCGTCGGCGGCGCCCCGGTGGCAGAGTCGGTGCCTGCAGACGAGAGCTGCAAATTCCAGCGCACATACAACCAGCCGGAACCTTACGCCGGGATCACGGGCTATTTCTCGAGGAGCTTCGGCGTGACCGGGCTCGAGAAGACAATGAACAAGGAGCTCGCCGGCAGCTCGGACCAGCAGTTCCTGGACCGTGTCGGCCAACTCTTCCTGGGCAACCAGCCCAAGGGCGCCTCCGTGGAGCTCACGCTGGATCCCGAGATCCAGAAGCTCGCGTACAACCTCATTCCGGATGGCCAACGCGGATCGATCGTGGTGACCAATCCCAAGACCGGGGCGATCCTGGCCATGGTGTCCAAACCCTCCTACGACCCCAACCTGATCGCCACCCAGGACCCCGTGGCCGAGGCCGCCAACTTTGCCGAGCTGAACCAGGTCCCCGGAATCAACCTGAACCAGAACGTCAGCGGACCCACCGGTGAGCTGCTCGCCCCCGGCTCGGTCTTCAAGCTCATCGACACGTCCGCGGCGCTCAAATCCGGGAAATACAACAAGGACAGCGTGCTGCCCAACCCGGCGGCGATGTCCTTCCCCGGCATCGAATACACACTGCCCAACTACGCCGGCGGCAACTGCTACACCCGCGACACCGCGACATTCGCCTTCGCCCTGCAGCAGTCCTGCAACACGCCGTTCGCCAGCATCGCCCTGGACCTGGGGCAGCAGGCTATCGCGGATGAAGCGGAGAAGTTCGGCTTCGGCCGGGACTTCGGTGACCAGCTGAAGTTGGACTCCGCGCCGAGCTTCTTCCCCACCGAAGAGCTGGACGACGCCAGCCTGGCCCAATCCTCGATCGGCCAGCGGGACGTCCGGGCCACCCCGCTCCAGATCAACCAGATGACCGCCGCCATCGCCAACGGCGGGGTCCAGATGCAACCGAACCTGATCAAGGCCGTACGTTCCCCGGACCTGCGGCCGATCAGCGAACCGAAACCCCAGGCCCTGCAGACGTCCACGACGCCGGAGATCGCGCGGCAGATCAATGAGTGGATGGTCAGCGTCGTCAGCGACGGCATCGCCAGCAAGGCGGCCGTGCCTGGGGTCAAGGTGGCCGGCAAGACCGGTACCGCTGAACTCGGCAACGGCCTCAACAATTCATGGTTTACCGGGTTCGCCCCGGCGAATGACCCGCAAGTGGCCGTCACTATCGTCATGGAAGGCGTAGACATCACCACCGGCGCAAAGCTAACCAGTCCGAACGCGAAAAAGATTTTTGAGGCGGTGTTGAATAAGTGAGGCCTTCATCAGGAATCACCCTCGGCGGCAGGTTCCAGCTGACCACACGCATTGCGATCGGCGGCATGGGGGAAGTCTGGAAAGCCAAAGACCTGATCCTTGGCCGCATCGTGGCCATCAAGGTGCTCAAGGAGGAATACACGGGAGACCCCGGCTTTCTCCAGCGGTTCCGCGCCGAGGCGCGCCATACGGCACTCCTGAACCACGTTGGCATCGCCAACGTCTTTGACTACGGCGAGGAGGAAGGCTCCGCCTACCTCGTCATGGAGCTGGTTCCGGGCCAGCCGCTGAGCAGCATCATCGAACATGAACAGGTGCTCTCCCCGGACCGCACCCTGTCCATGATTGCCCAGACTGCGCGCGCCCTCTCGGTGGCCCACGCCCAAGGTCTGGTCCACCGCGACGTCAAGCCGGGCAACCTGCTGATCACTCCGGACGGCCGGGTTAAAGTGACGGACTTCGGCATCGCCCGTCTGGCGGACCAGGTCCCGCTCACGCAGACCGGCCAGGTAATGGGCACCGCCCAATACCTGGCTCCGGAGCAGGCCACCGGGCAGCTCGCTACCGGTGCCTCGGATATCTACGCCCTCGGCGTCATCGGCTACGAGTGCCTCACCGGGCACCGCCCGTTCTCCGGGGAATCACAGATCGCCATTGCGCTGGCCCAGGTTAATGACGCACCACCGCCATTGCCGGAGACGCTGCCGAAGCCGGTCCGGGCACTGCTGATGTCGATGCTGGCAAAGGATCCCAAGAACCGCCCGGCCGACGCCCTCAAACTGTCCGAGGCCGCCGAAGCCATCCGCAGTGGCGACATCTCCGCAGCTCACGCCGCCGTCCCGGGCATGCTTCTCTTCGAAGCAGCAACCGGGCCGATCACGGCACCGGTGGACCTCCCCACAGCGGCAACCGGTGTCATCGGCACGGAAGACCGTACGACGTCGGCCACCTCGGCGTTGCCGGTGGTCGGGGCCGCCGGGGCGGGCGCCGCAGCAGGGGTCGCCGCCGGAGCCGCCGCCGCCAGCGCGTACGGGGCCCGCAACACGCTGTCTCGGGCCGACGCCCTCGGCGCGGAACGCACGTGGGTCCAGGAGGACGAGGACTACGACGAGCCCGTCACTGAGCCGGCACGTCGCGGCCGGAGCCCCTGGACGTGGCCGCTGATTGCCCTGATCCTGCTGGTGCTGTTCGCACTGGTCGGCGTCATGCTGAGCCAGGCCGGGGTCCTGTTCCCGCAGACACCGGAGAGCAGCAGCACCGCCGCCGCGACCACCAGTGCGCAGCCGACCACCACCAGCGCCTCGCCCACGACTGCGAGCCCTAGCCCCAGCCCCAGCCCCACCAGCAGCTCCGCCGCACCCACACAATCCACACCGGCGGCCATTAATCTGATTCCGGAGAAGTACCTTGGACGGCTGTACAACGACGTCCGCGGTGAACTGATCGGACTGGGCCTGGGCGTCACGGGAGCAGAGGTTTTCAACGATTCCGCCCCCGGAACAGTGGTCGAAATCGACCCCGCCGGGCCCGTCCAGCCCGGCACCACCATCACGGTGTCCTACTCCAAGGGCCCGGAATCCGCGACCGTTCCCACCCTCCCGTCCGGTGCCAGCGAAGCGGCCGTACGGCGGGCCATCGAGAGCGCGGGCCTGCGCTGGGCCAAGGGGGCCGACGTCAATCCAACGAGCAAGAACGAGGACCCGGGAACCTTCGTCAGGTCCGAGCCCGCTTCCGGCAGCAAGGTGCCCGCCGGTTCCGTCGTGACCTACCATCTGGCCAAGGCCGCGGCAGCGGAATCAACCCCAAGTCCATCAGGAACGTAGTCCACGATGCCCACTTCACCTCGCACCCCATCGCACCGGGAGGACCGCGGCCCCGTGAACACGCACCGCGTTCTTAGCGGGCGCTATGAGCTGGGTGAGTTGATCGGCCGCGGCGGCATGGCCGACGTCTTTCGCGGCACCGACACCCGCCTGGGCCGCACCGTGGCGGTCAAACTGCTCCGCCCGGACCTGGCCCGGGACCCCCAGTTCCAGGCCAGGTTCAAGCGCGAGGCGCAGGCGGTGGCCGCCTTGAACCACCCTTCGATCGTTGCCATCTACGACACCGGGGACCACGCCGTCCCCGGGGACCACGAGGACACGGTCCGGGTGCCGTATATCGTGATGGAGTTCGTCTCCGGCCAGACGATCCGGGACATGATAAAGGCCAAGGAAGTCAGCATCGACCAGGCGATCGACTTCACTCTGGGCGTTCTCGCCGCCCTGGACTACAGCCACAAGGCCGGGATCGTGCACCGCGATATCAAACCGGCCAATGTGATGTTCTGCCCGGACTCCAACAGCGTCAAGGTGATGGACTTCGGGATTGCCCGTGCCATGGCGGATTCGGCGGCAACCATGACCCAGACCCAGGCCGTGGTCGGCACCGCCCAGTACCTTTCACCGGAACAGGCCCGCGGTGAGACCGTGGATGCCCGCAGCGACCTCTACTCGGCCGGCTGCCTGCTGTACGAGATGCTGGCGGGCCGGCCGCCCTTCATCGGCGACAGCCCCGTTTCCGTGGCCTACCAGCACGTGCGCGAAATCCCCGAACTGGCCAGTAGCTTGAATCCTGACGTCTCCGAGGCGCTGGACAGCGTGCTGATGAAGGCGCTGCAGAAGAACCGCGCGGACCGGTTCCAGGATGCCGCAGCGTTCCGCCGTGCCCTCCGGGCCGCGCGCAGCGGCGTCGGCGTTGCCGCGCCGGCCGCGAGCGAAGCTCCCACGGACCCCACCAATACGGTACCGGCCCCGGACGGTACGCCGGCGGCCCCCTTCTCCGTCACCGGCGCCAAGTTCCTCGACGAGACCCCCACCGGTCGTCTCCGGCCCGCGCTGGAGGCCTCCGCTGATGATGAAACCACCCTGATGGCGCAAGGCGTCGCTTATGGTGCCGCGGATACCGGCAGCCTGCCGCTGGTCCTGCCGCCCGAGCGCGAACACACTCCGCGTCAGCAGTCCCGGCGTCGGACCTGGATCACCGCACTGGTGATCGTTACCGTGTTGGTGTTGGCAGGCGGCGGCCTGTGGCTCTACAACCTGATGAACCAGGCGCCGCCCCCAGTCGCCAAGGTCCTGGTGCCGTCGGTCACGTCGCTGACGGAGACCGAGGCCCTCCAGAAGCTCTACAACGCTGGATTGAAACCACGGCTGAACCGGATGCAGCACGAGACCATCGCCAAGGGCATCGCGGTCGGCACGGACCCGGCGACGGGGAACTCGCTGGATCCGAATTCCGACATTACGCTCAACATCTCCGAGGGCCCCAGCGTCATCACCATCCCCGCCGACCTGCCTGGTCGCACGGAGGCTGCTGCCCGGGATGTGCTGCGCCAGAAAGGCCTCGCCGGAGCGCCGGGCACCACTATGGCCAACAGTCCCACGGTCCCGGCCGGCATCGTGATCACCACCAACCCGTCGCCGGGCCAGAACGTGGCCGCCGGCAGCATCGTGGAAATCATTGTCTCCACCGGCAAAGTGGCGGTTCCCCAGCTCGTCGGACTTCCCCAGGCAGAGGCCGAAGCCGCCCTGAAGGCTCTTGGCCTGGGCATGGTCGCCACGGATGTCGAAAACTCCCAGGTCGAACCGGGGAAGGTCACCGGACAGTCTGACGCCGCAGATTCCCTTGTGGAACAGGGCAGGACGGTTTCCGTCACCGTGGCCAAGGCTCCGCTGCCGTCGCCTAGTCGTTCACCCACGCCGACCTCGACGTCCACGAGGGGCACCAAGGGCGACTGAGCTTCCCCGGGCGGGCTCTAGTGCTTGATGAGCGGGCTCAGCGCCGCTGCACGCTGGGCCGCGCCGGACATGCCGAGGGACTCGAGCCAGTTCCCGAGCATCTGGTAGCCGCCCTCCGTCAGCACCGATTCCGGGTGGAACTGCACCCCGCAGAGAGGTGCGGTGCGGTGTTGAAGCCCCATGACAACACCCGTTCCCGTTTCCGCGGTGATCTCCAGTATGTCCGGGATACTCTCGCGGACGGCGGCGAGGGAATGGTAGCGGGTCGCCGTGAAGGGTGAGGGCAACCCGGCGAACACGCTGGTGCCATGGTGCTCCACAAGGGACGTCTTCCCGTGCATCAACTCAGGAGCGTGAGTGACGGTACCTCCATAAGCCTCGGCCAGTGCCTGGTGGCCCAGGCAGACGCCAAGCATGGGTTTGTTGTGGCCGCCGCACCACTTGATCAGCTCGATGCAGACGCCCGCGCCGGCGGGATTCCCCGGACCAGGGGAAATGAGGACGCCGTCGCGTGCCTCCGCCAGGTCGATCGCCTCGGCCAGGGTGACGTCGTCGTTACGGACCACCGTGGTCTCCGCGCCGAGTTCCTGGAGGTAGCCCACCAGGGTGTACACAAAGCTGTCATAGTTGTCGACGACGAGAATCTTGGTTGTGCTCATGGGTGCCTTGCTGAACCAATCGTTGAATCAGGGAACTGGGTGAATCTTGCCATCCCGGGCGTTCGCGGCGGACATCCCCGTGGTCTGAACTACAGCTAGAATTGGCTCCGAACAAGAACTTCAACATGACCAAGAGCGCTGACCGCCGGTGTATTCCTCCTTGCAGGATACCAAGCCAGGGTCCCGCTCCTGTTCCAGCCGCCTAGGAGGACCCGTGCCCGAGTCAAAGCGCCGCAAACGCACTGCCCACGAAACGCCGCAGACTTCCGCCGCGCAGGCCAACAAACCCAACCCGGTCTGGTTCAAACCCGTGATGTTCGGCCTGATGATCATTGGACTGCTGTGGATCATCACGTTCTACATCAGCGAGGGCACCCTCCCCGTCGCTGCCTGGGGATCCGGGAACATCATCGCCGGCTTCGGCATCGCCATCATCGGCTTCCTGATGACCACCCGCTGGCGTTCCTGAGCCCTGCGCCACTTGACGAAAGACCGGTACACCCTGTGTGCCGGTCTTTCCCGTTAACGTCCCGCCCTCCCTGGGGCTGATAATGCTGGAGCGGCGAACAATGCGAGCGAAGGAGTCTAGATGACCCCGGCAACAACCGGCCCGGTAATCGGCGACGACGGCCTGGCACGGCCCGCGTGGGCGGCCGTGGATCCGATGCTGCGGGACTACTACGACGCCGAGTGGGGACTTCCGGTGCGTGACGAGCAGGGTCTCTACGAGCGCATCAGCCTTGAGGGCTTCCAGGCCGGACTGTCCTGGGCCATTGTTCTCCGGAAACGGCCAGCCTTTCGGGCGGCATTTCACAACTTCCATCCAGAGACCGTGGCCGCCTTCACCGACGTCGATGTGGAGCGACTCCTCCTGGACGCCGGGATCGTCCGCAACCGACTGAAGATCCGGGCCGCCATCACCAACGCCCAGGCCACCATCGCGCTGCGGGACGACGGCGGACTGGCTGAGTTCGTTTGGGGTTTCCAGCCGGATTCCACTCCCGAGCCGAGAACCCACGAGGATATCCCCACTACGTCCGCTGAGTCGATCGCCCTATCCAAGGCGCTGCGCAAGCGGGGGTTCGCGTTCGTCGGGCCCACCACGATGTACGCCCTGATGGAAGCCATCGGAATGATTGACACACATCTGCTGGACAGCCACCGCCGGGGGACCTCCGGTATCTGGCCTGGCTAAGCCCCGCGCCGGTGTGCACAACTCAGGCCAAAGTTATCCACAATGTTGATAAGTCCTTGTCCGCTTCCGTCCGTGCGCACCACCCTGCCCCTGCCCTGTGGCCCCCAGACCGCTGTTCCGGAGAACGTTCGCCAAGGAGTTCCAGGTTTGTGAGTTATTAACAGTGTGGATTCCCTGTGGATAAGTTCCGCGCGGGCCCCTGTCCTAGGAACGGCCACCCGCGGGGGTACGCGGACGGGCGTTCTCCCGGTCCGCAGACCTGCACACACAAGTTATCCACATAGCAACACACCAGTACCCACAAACTTATCCACAGCTGGGGATAACGGGCCCAAACTAGGGCTCTTCCGGCGGTGCCGGCCCCACATGGCGCCAATCCGGCCGGGGATGCGGCAAGTACCACTTTATTAACACTGTGAATAACCCTGTTGAAATAAGATTTGATCCCGGTCCCGGCCCGCTGGTGGTGCGTGCAACCGCGCTGCCTGTTCCGCCACGCAGGGTCCATTAGCTCTCCGGGCCCTGGCTCCGCGCCGGAGTTGTCCACTTAACCACAGGCACGCCCACAGGAGTTATCCACAGTTGTGGAGATCCGGAAGCGCCCCGCTCCGAAATCGCCCGGTGTGGCCCTCAGATCCGGGACAGCGTTCTGAACTACAGGCATGTAAGTTACCAACAGTGTGGATAACCCCTGTGGACAACTATCCGGCGGGAGATGCGCGCCGAACCCTTTTGGCGTCAGGGCGCGTCTTTACGGCCGTTGGCGCCGCGCGGAAACGCAAAAAAGCACGCCGGGCACGGCGCGCTGTGGAAAACGGGGACAAGCGGCTGTGGGCAAGGGCCTTCGCCGCTGAGGCCCAGACAGCCCAGACGTCCGTGAAGGCTTCGGGGGCCGCCACGGGTCCACGCTCCCGCCCAGTTGCTCTCAACCCCACACTGCCGCGGCCGCGGAAATCCGTGGTTCCAAGGGGCGGGGGCGTGCTCGGGCACCGAGCAACTGGGCTGGAACGGCGCAGGGCACGAGGGCAGGCGCGGGAAGGGCCCAGGAGGGCGGAAGGCCCCGCGGGCTCAGGCGGCGGCGACGCGGAGGGCGGAGACTGCGATCAGCAGGGCGAGAACCAGAACCAGGCCGCCGGCCTGCAGCAGGCCCTGACGAGGGCCGCGGGGCGTGTACGCCAGGACAGCGGCACACAGGGCGCCTGTGACTGCACCTCCAAGGTGGGCCTGCCAGGCGATCGAAGGGACGACGAAGCCGATGGCGCCGTTGATTAGGATCAGCACCCAGAGTTGCCTGGTGTCGCCACCGCGGCGGCGTTGGACCACCAGCATGGCCCCGAAAAGCCCGAAGATTGCGCCGGAAGCGCCGACGACGCCGCTCAGCGGCTGGCCCGGGACATACCCCGGCGTCAGCAGGAGGTATCCGACTGATCCGCCAACAGCCGACAGCAAATAGACCGCCAAAAAGCGGATTCGTCCTAGGAGAGGCTCGAGTGCCTGGCCGAATACCCACAGCATGTACATGTTGAGCACAATATGGAGGATGAAGCCCTGGGAATGCAGGAAGGCGGACGTCACCATCCGCCAAGGTTCGAAAACGCCATACTCCGGGCTGGCATAGACAGTGGCGAACGCCAGATTTTGGTAGATCGCGTCGTTGGGGACCAGCCATTGAAGCACAAAGACGAAGGCACAGAGCCCGATAAGCGAAAGGGTGACCACGGGTTTTCCCGTGGTCACGGCGCCGCCGTAGACGGTCTTGACGTCCGGCGTCGTGCGTTTTGTTTCGTTGACACAGTCAACGCATTGGAATCCGACGGCGGCCGCCCGCTGGCAGTCGGGGCACGCAGGGCGCCCGCAGCGCTGGCAGCGCACATAGGCGGGCCGATCCGGGTGCCGGGGACACACCGGGATCTGCGCGGACGGCTCAGCCGCCGGAATTCCGTAGCTCATGCGCTGGGCTTAGAGCTTTTCTACATCAATGCTGTTGATGGTGACGTCCTCGACCGGGCGGTCGCCCATTCCGGTGCGGACACCCTCGATGGCGTCAACTACCTTCTTGGAGTCATCGTCCGCCACCTCGCCGAAGATGCTGTGCTTGCCCTGCAGCCAGCCGGTGGGGATGGTGGTGATGAAGAACTGCGAGCCGTTGGTGCCGCGGCCCATCTGGATGCCGGCGTTCGCCATGGCCAGCTTGTAGGGCTCGTTGAAGGTCAGTTCCGGGTGGATTTCGTCGTCGAACTTGTAGCCCGGTCCGCCAACGCCACGGCCCAGGGGATCGCCCGCCTGAATCATGAAGTCCTTGATGATGCGGTGGAAGATGGTGCCGTCATAGAGCGGCGTCCCGGTCTTGTCCTCGCCGGACTCCGGGTGGGTCCAGGCCTTCTCGCCCGTGGCCAGTCCGACGAAGTTGTCGACGGTCTTGGGGGCGTGGTTGCCGAAGAGGTTGACGACAATGTCGCCCATGCTCGTGTGGATGGTTGCTTTTGCAGTTGCGATGGCAGTCATAGGCCCTATTCTTCCACGACAGGCCTTTGTACACAGGGCCGGTCCGCCAGTTCCGCGCTGGGTGAAATCCGCCCAAAATCGGCGTGAAGAATAGCCGGTGAGGTCCGGGACACGTAGGCTAACTGCAGAACCGTCACATTAATCGGGAGGTAGTTGTGAAGAAAACGGATCGTATTGCCCGTGAGCTGGAGCATTCAGTCAGCACCGGAGTAGTAACCGCCAAGGACTGGGCAGGACCGCGGGTTGAAGCAGCCGTCAGCTGGGCCGTTCCGCGTCTGCAGCAGGGACTGGATACCGCTTCTCCCAAGATCCAGGAGGGTCTCAAGTCGGCGGCCTACAATCTCGCCGACGGCGTTGCGACGGTAACCCCGCGTCTCCAGGATGGACTCGCACAGCTCGCACCCAAGATCAACGACGCCGTCGAGGGCGCCACCCCGCGCCTTCACGAGGCGCTGGACAAGGCGACGCCGGTCATCGCCAACGCACGCGACCGGGTGGTCGTGGAGTACCTGCCGAAGCTGTCCGACCAGATCGGCCACGCCTCCGACGCCGTGCATCGCACGCTCCAGAGCGCCCCGGCGCACGTGGATGCAGTAGCCCAGCGGCTCGGCGAAGCAGGAATCATCCACTCCGTGCAGGAGCAGGCAAAGACCGCGGGAGGCCACGTCAAGGTCGCTGCGAACAAGGCGAGCAGGGCCGTCAACGGTGAACTGGTTAAGAAGCAGAAGCCCAAGCACCGCGGGCTGCTGATCTTCGGTATCATCGCCGCCGCCGTTGCCGCCGGTGTTGCCGCCTGGCGGGCCTCCAAGCCGGTCGAGGATCCTTGGAAGACGCCGGCTCCGGTCACACCGGCGCCCGTTCCGGCCACCACCGTCAACGACGTCAAGGATTCCCTCACGGCTGCTGCCGGCCAGGCCGGCGCAGCCACGGTTGCCGCCGCTGACACCGCCGCAGACGCGTCGGCTGACGCTGCCGAATCGACCGACGACTCTGTGGACAAGGCCAAGCACGCGGCCGAGGACGCTGTCGAGGACGTCAAGGACGCTGCCGCCAAGGTTGCCACCGATGCTAAGACCGCCGTCCGGAATATCGCCGCAAGCCGCAACAACGGCACAGACAAGACCACCGGCAGCTAAGCCAGATCACGGTCTGCCTGCGGGCAGCCGTGGAGGGAGGGGCTCCGCCAGCGAGGCGGGGTCCCTCCCTTTTTGCGTGATGTTTACCAGTTCGTAGCCGGGGCGCTGCCCGGTACCGGGCTGGAAAAACCGCGTTGATGCTAAATTTGGGGGAATGTCACCCGAAAAATCCTCTGAGGATGCCTTACATGATGCTGTGCAGCCGCTGGCTGTATCCATTGTTATCCCGGCCTATAACGAGGAAAGCGTCATCCGGCAGTGCCTCATTGCCGCCGTGTATCAGTCTGTCCCTGCACACGAGATCATCGTGGTCGACAACATGTCCAGGGACCGCACGGCCGACATCGTCCGGCAGATGCAGCTGGAATACCCGGAGAGCCCCATCATCCTGCTGAGCCAGGACCGGGACCAGGGGCTGATCCCCACGCGCAATTTCGGGCTCGACCATGCCACGGGCGACATCCTGGGCCGGATTGATGCCGATTCCGTCCTGGAGCCCGACTGGGTTGAGCAAGTGCAGAGGGCCTTCCGGGACAAATCCGTACATGCCGCGACCGGCCCGGTGGTCTATTACGATATGCCGATGCGACGCTTCGGCCTGAAGGCCGACGACAGAATGCGGCAGCTGATGCTCAGGCTGGCCAAGCACCAGTATCACTTTCTCTTTGGTTCCAACATGGCTCTCCGGCGTTCCGCGTGGGAGATCATCCGGGCCGAGGCGTGCCGGGATGAGAAGGACGAGATGCACGAGGACATCGATCTGTCCCTGCACCTGGCCGAGAACGAGCTCCGGATCCAGTACTGGCCGCAGATGGTCTCCGGCATGTCAGCACGCCGGCTGGAAGATTCCCCCCGCGACTACCGCTATTACGTGACGCGCTTCGACCGCACCTACAAGGCCCACAACGTCAAGAAGATGGCGCTCAAGGCCCCCATGGTGGTCTTTTTCTCGGTGTACTTCCCGGCCAAGCTGCTGCGTGCAATCCACACGGTCAACACGGCCCAGCCTGCGCGCCGCGGCGGCCAGTAACTCACACAGCGCCGACGGAGCCGCCCGTCGTCGTCAGTCGGTCCCCAGCTCAGCAAGCCCGGCGGCAGTCCGCCGTACAGTGCGTGAACTGCGCTGCCCCGCGACGACGACGGCGAGCCCCACCAGGATCATCGCGAGGCCTGCGTAGGTCCCGGCCGGGAGGGTCTCGTCCAGGAACGCTGCAGCGAGCAGCGCTGCCCCCGGAATCTCCAGCAGGATGATCATGGACACCAGCAGCGGACTCATGGTGGCGAGCAGGTGGTTAAATGCCGTGTGACCGATCAGCTGGGCGCACACTGTGATTGCCAGGATGCCAAGCCAGCCAGCGGCTTCGAAGCCTACCAGCGGCTGCTGGGAGAGCAATGCAAGCACCGCCACGCCGCCCGCGCACATCCCGTAGCACAGCGTGGTGTAGACGCCCGTCCCCATGGTCTGGCGCGCCTTACCGCCGGCCAGCGTGTAGATACCGGCGAGGGCCCCGCCAGCCACAGCCAGGAGGTCGCCCAGCAGGGCGTCCGGCGACGTGCCCATGTCGAACCCGGTAATCGCAACGACGCCGCCAAAGGCGATCCCCAGGCCCACCAGGACCGGCCACCGGTGTTTGACGCCCCGGAAGAGCTGGAAGACGGCGATCCAGCCGGACTGCAGGCAGACAAGAGCGGTGGCCGCCGCCACCGACGTCAACTGCAGCGAGGTGATGAAGCAGGCGAAGTGCAGCGCCAGGGCGACGGCAGCCGCCAGGGACCAGCGGAATTCCCTACCGCTGACCCGGCCTAACTGGCGGGGGTCACGGACCAGCACTGGGCCCGCCATGACGACCGACCCGATGGCATTGCGCCAGAAGGCGATGGCCAGGGCACTGACGGAGGTGGCCCCCAGGGTGGCGGCAATGAGCGGCCCGGACGAGGCCACACCGAGGACGCCCAGGGCGGCAAGGAAGAAGTTCACGGTCCAACACTAGTGGGGACGCGGAGCTGCCAGCTGGGGCCCGTGAATCCTTGACCGCGGCGGGCGGCGGTGCCAGTCTTAAATCCGGTCTCACCATCATCCACAAAGGAGACCAACATGGCTTCAACCATCCGCAAGAGCCTGGACAATCCGGAGGAGACCCGACCCGTCAAGGACGGCATGGGTCAGGTGGAGCTCGTCAATCTGGACGCCGGTGCCGTGGCACGGGTGACGTTCCTGCCCGGCTGGAAGTGGTCTCTGCACGTCAAACCGATCGCGCAGACCGACAGTTGCATGGTTGCCCACAAGGGATATACGATCTCGGGCCGCCTCAAGGTTGTGATGGACGACGGCGAGGAGAACGAGTTCGGCCCGGGTGACTTCGGCGTCATCCCGCCGGGGCACGACGCATGGGTCGTCGGCGACGAACCGTACGTTTTCATCGACTGGCAGGGCATGAGCGACTACGCCAAGCCCAAGGAATGAGGAGCCCATCCAGGTGCCTGGCAGGGCATGCAAAAGGCCCCGGACCGCGTTTCCGCGGTCCGGGGCCTTTCCTATGGTGGAGGCACGGGGACTCGAACCCCGAACCCCCTGCTTGCAAAGCAGGTGCGCTACCAATTGCGCCATGCCCCCATAAGAAGCAACCCGACAATCATACCCTAGTTCGAGGAGCCGATTTCCGGCTCCCGATCCGGGAATCCGGGCTAGTCAACCGTGTCGGTTGATTCGCTCCAGACCGTCTTCCGGGCCTCGGATTCCTGCACTTTCCTGTAGAGCAGGACGCCTGCGATCGTAGCTGCAACAACGAGCAACTTCTTCACATGCACCCCGTTCCGGTTCGGCGATAAACAAATATCAACCGGACCTCCACTTGAATCAGTACAGATTCCGTGGGCGTACCAGGACTTGAACCTGGGACCTCTTCGTTATCAGCGAAGCGCTCTAACCGCCTGAGCTATACGCCCCGATGCCTCATCGGGCCGAGATATGACTGTACAGCACATCCCGGCCCGATCTCAAATCGAGGCATTTCCCCGGGAAAAGTCCGGGAAAACTTCGGGTTTTAGTCGTCCGTGAGGGTGACGCCGATGCCGCCCACCAGGGTGGCCGAGATGTTGTAGAGCACAGCCGAGAGCATCGACAGTGCTGTCAGCAGGACGACGTTGATGACGGCGATGATGGTGGCGAAGGACGCCACCTGTCCCAGTGACGCGACCTTCTTCAATTCGAAGCCGCCGCCTTCGGATCCGGCCAGGGTGCCGAGCAGACCGTCGACCTGGTCGAAGATCCCGGTCAGGTCCAGGACCGTCCAGAGCACGATGGCGGCCACGACGGTCACGATGCCCAGAGCCACCGAGAGCAGGAAGGCCATCTTGAGCACGGACCAGGGGTCGACCTTGCTCACCAGCAGGCGGGCGCGGCGGACCTTGGCCTTGGGGGCCGGCTTGATCAGTCCGGCCGTGCTTTGGCTTTGGCCCGGCGTGGCCGGACGCTGGCCCGGCGTGGCCGGACGCTGGCCCGGAGCCACGGTGCTTGCCTGCCCGGGACGCTGTCCGGGGACCTGCGGCCGCGGCGTCGTGCCGGTGACGCCGCTCGCCACCCCGGGGCGCTGATCGGGACGGGACGGCGCGCCCACCCGCGGCGCGGCGGCAGGCTGCCGCACGCCGCCGGGAACGCCGTTGTTCGGCTTGGGATATGAGTCGGAATTACTCACGCGTTACCTCCGGTGTTGTCTTCGTCCAGCTCGGCATTGCCTGATGACTCATCTGACTCCGGGGCCGGTGCTGATTCTTCCGCTGCGGACCCCTCATGTGGTCCGTTATTTTCAGCCAACGTTACGTCATCCGCCGCCGATGCCTGACTTTCGGCAGCATCGTCTGCATCTTCGGCTGCATCCGAGTCGTCGGTTTCGAGGCCTCGTTCGCTGTTGCGCGCCACTTCGATAATGCGGTCGTTCTTGTCCGGCTTGGCAAAGATGACACCCATGGTGTCACGCCCCTTGGCCGGCACTCCGGCCACGGAGGAACGGACCACCTTGCCGCCTTCCATGACCACCAGGACCTCGTCTTCTTCCTGGACGATCAGGGCGCCCACGAGGTGGCCGCGCTCCTCCTGGTACTTGCCGACCTTGATCCCGAGGCCGCCGCGGCCCTGGAGGCGGTATTCCTCCACCGCGGTGCGCTTGGCGTAGCCACCCTCGGTCACGACGAACACGAAGGAACCGTCTGTGACCACGTCGGCCGCCAGGAGTTCATCGTCCTCGCGGAACTTCATTCCGGTGACACCGGACGTTGCCCGGCCCATCGGCCGCAGGGCCTCATCGGTGGCGGTGAAGCGGATCGACTGGCCCATGCGGGAAACCAGCATCAGGTCATCCGTCTCGGAGACCAGCTGGGCGGAGACCAGCTCGTCGGCGTCGCGCAGGTTGATCGCGATGACCCCTGCGGAGCGGTTGGTGTCGTAGTCCTCGAGGCGGGTCTTCTTCACCAGTCCGCGCTTGGTGGCCAGGACCAGGTACGGCGACTGCTGGTAGTCCCGCAGGTCCAGCACCTGGGCGATGTGCTCGTCCGGCTGGAAAGCGAGCAGGTTTGCCACGTGCTGGCCCTTGGCGTCACGTCCGGCCTCCACGAGTTCGTACGCCTTTGCCCGGTACACCCGGCCGAGGTTCGTGAAGAACAGCAGCCAGTGGTGGGTTGTGGTCACGAAGAAGTGCTCGACGACGTCGTCGCCGCGCAGCTGCGCACCCTTGATGCCCTTGCCTCCGCGCTGCTGCGACCGGTAGTTGTCGCTGCGGGTGCGCTTGACATAGCCGCCGCGGGTGATGGTGACGACCATTTCCTCTTCGGGGATCAGGTCCTCCATCGACATGTCGCCGTCGAAGCCCAGCAGGACCTTGGTGCGGCGGTCATCGCCGTGCTTGGCCACGATTTCGCCCAGCTCGGTGCTGATGATCCCGCGCTGGCGTTCCTCGGAGGCCAGGATCGAGTTGTACTCGGCGATCAGGGCCTCGAGTTCGGCGTGGCGGTCCTGGATCTTCTGGCGTTCCAGTGCCGCGAGCCGCCGCAGCTGCATGTCCAGGATGGCGCGGGCCTGGAGTTCATCGATGTCCAGGAGCTGCATCAGGCCGTCGCGGGCCGCTTCGGTGGTGTTGGAAGCCCGGATCAGCGCGATGACTTCGTCGAGCGCGTCGAGCGCCTTGAGGAGGGCGCGCAGGATGTGCGCTTCCTCCTCAGCCTTGCGCAGGCGGTAGCGCGTGCGTCGTGCGATGACATCCATCTGGTGGGTGACCCAGTGGCGGATGAACGCATCCAGGCTCAGCGTGCGGGGCACACCGTCCACGATCGCCAGCATGTTGGCTGCGAAGTTATCCTGCAGCTGGGTGTGCTTGTAGAGGTTGTTCAGCACCACCTTGGCGACGGCGTCGCGCTTGAGCACGATCACCAGGCGCTGGCCGGTGCGTCCCGAGGTTTCATCACGCAGGTCCGCGATGCCCGAGATCTTGCCGTCCTTGACGAGCTCCGCAATCTTGATCGCCAGGTTGTCCGGGTTGGCCTGGTACGGCAGCTCCGTGACCACCAGGCAGGTGCGGCCCTGGAGTTCCTCTACGCTGACCACGGCACGCATGGTGATCGATCCGCGGCCCGTGCGGTACGCGTCCTCGATCCCCTTGTGGCCCAGGATGGTGGCGCCGGTCGGGAAGTCGGGTCCCTTGATGCGCACGATCAGCTCTTCGAGCAGTTCCTCGCGGCTTGCGGTCGGGTTGGACAGGTACCACTGCACGCCGTCGGCGACCTCGCGGAGGTTGTGCGGCGGGATGTTGGTGGCCATGCCGACGGCGATGCCCGAGGAGCCGTTGACCAGCAGGTTCGGGAACCGCGCCGGCAGGATGGTCGGTTCCTGGTTTTTTCCGTCGTAGTTGTCCTGGAAGTCGACGGTTTCCTCGTCGATGTCGCGGACCATCTCCATGGCCAGCGGGGCCATCTTCGTTTCCGTGTACCGCGGCGCAGCGGCGCCGTCGTTGCCGGGAGAACCGAAGTTGCCCTGACCCAGTGCCAGCGGGTAGCGCATGGTCCAGTCCTGGATCAGGCGGACCAGCGCATCGTAGATGGCGGTGTCGCCGTGCGGGTGGTACTGGCCCATGACCTCGCCGACCACACGGGCGCATTTGTTGAAGGACCGTTCCGGGCGGTAGCCGCCGTCGAACATCGCATAGAGCACCCGCCGGTGGACCGGCTTCAGGCCGTCGCGGACGTCCGGAAGGGCACGTCCCACGATCACGGCCATCGCGTAGTCGAGGTAGGAACGCTGCATTTCCGTTTGCAGGTCAACCTGTTCGACGCGGTCGGTCAGCACATCGGTGTCAAGGACAGTGCCCTCGATAATGGGCTCGCCACCGGCCGGGCCAGCCGGAACTTCTGGTGTTTCGTCGCTCATAGTCTATATTTTCCGTTTCAGGTATATATCGGTTCGGGAATATTTAGGGCTTCTGGGCGCTAGATATCGAGGAACCGAACGTCCTTGGCGTTCTGCTGAATGAAGTTTCGGCGCGATTCGACATCTTCGCCCATCAGGGTGGAGAAGGTCTGGTCCGCGGCCAGGGCGTCGTCCATGGTGACCTGCAGCAGGGTGCGGTGATCCGGATCCATGGTGGTGTCCCACAGTTCCGTATAGTCCATCTCGCCGAGGCCCTTGTAGCGCTGGATGCCGTTGTCCTTGGGGATGCGGCGGCCGGCGGCCTGGCCGGACAGCAGCCGGGCATCGCGCTCCCGGTCGCTGTAGACGTAGTCGTGCGGGGCGTTGGACCACTTGATCCGGTACAGCGGCGGCTGCGCGAGATAGACGTAGCCGTTCTCGATCAGCGGGCGCATGTAGCGGAACAGCAGGGTCATCAGCAGGGTGGTGATGTGCTGGCCGTCGACGTCGGCATCGGCCATGAGGACGATCTTGTGATAGCGCAGTTTGCTCAGGTCGAAGTCCTCGCCGATTCCCGTGCCGAACGCGGTGATCATTGACTGGACCTCGGCGTTGCCGAGGGCCTTGTCCAGCCGGGCCCGTTCGACATTCAGGATCTTGCCGCGCAGCGGCAGGATGGCCTGGGTCTCCGGGTTGCGTCCGCGTTTGGCCGAACCGCCGGCGGAGTCGCCCTCCACGATGTAGACCTCGCACTTCTCCGGGTTCTTCGAGGAGCAGTCGGAGAGTTTGCCGGGCATGCCGAAGGACTCCAGCGGGCTCTTGCGGCGCGCGTTGTCGCGGGCCTTCCGCGCTGCCATCCGGGCCTGGGCTGCCGAGATGGCCTTGCGGATGACGTCGCGGGCCGGGCCGGGGTTGCGTTCGAGCCAGTCGCCCAGTCCGTCCGTGACGACGCGCTGGACGAAACCCTTCACCTCGGAATTGCCGAGTTTGGTCTTGGTCTGGCCCTCGAACTGCGGCTCGGCCAGCTTAACCGAGATGACCGCCGTGAGGCCTTCGCGGATGTCGTCACCGGTGAGGTTGTCATCCTTTTCCTTGATGATGCTCTTCTCCCGCGCGTAGCGGTTGATCAGCGAGGTCATCGCGGCGCGGAACCCCTCTTCGTGGGTGCCACCCTCGTGGGTGTTGATGGTGTTGGCGTAGGTGTGGACGCTCTCGGAGTACGCGTTGGTCCACTGCATCGCCATTTCCAGGGCGATGTGCCGTTCCTTGTCCTCGGTTTCGAACGCGATGACGTCCTCGTGGACCACATCGACCTTCTTGCCGGAGTTGAGGTGTTTCACGTAGTCCAGCAGACCGTCGTCGTACTGGTACACGACGGTGTGGAACTCGGCCGGGACTTCGCCTTCGGTCGGAACGGCGTCGAGGTCCAGGTCTCCGTCCTCGGACGGTTCCTCGGCGGCGCGCCTCTCATCGGTGAGCGTGATCCGCAGCCCCTTGTTCAGGAAGGCCATCTGCTGGAAGCGGGCGCGGAGTGTTTCGAAATCGAAGTCCGTGGATTCGAAGATGCCGGCATCCGGGTAGAACGTCTGGGTGGTACCGGCTTCGGATGTCTCCTCACCCTGGACCAGGCCGCCCTGCGGCTTGCCGCCGTCGGCAAAGGACATCCGCCAGACGTGGCCCTGCCGGCGGACCTCGGTGTCGACGCGGCTCGACAGTGCGTTGACCACGGAAATGCCCACGCCGTGGAGGCCGCCGGATACGGCGTAGCCGCCGCCGCCGAACTTGCCGCCCGCGTGCAGGATCGTCATGACGACCTCTACGGTGGGCTTGTGTTCGGTCGGGTGCATGTCGACGGGGATGCCGCGGCCGTTGTCGACCACCTTAACCCCGCCGTCCGCCTGCAGCACGATTTCGATGTGGGTGCAGTACCCGGCCAGGGCTTCGTCCACCGAGTTGTCCACGACTTCATAGACCAGGTGGTGCAAACCGCGCGGCCCGGTGGAGCCGATGTACATGCCGGGACGTTTCCGGACAGCCTCCAGGCCTTCGAGCACCGTGATGTCGCTGGCGCCGTAGCCGTGGGGAGGTGCGGCTTCCGGCGCGGTATCCGCCGTTCCCGCCACTACTGGTTCCACTGCCGGGATCTCTGCATTGTCGTTAGCCACAGGCGCTTTCGACTCCTCTTTTTCGTTAAAGGCCGGCCGTCGCCCCTTCCCGAAGGAAACAGCTTCTGCCAACGGGCACGTCACTGATCACACCGGTTGTGCTGCTGGCTCGAGGATCCGTCTACCGCACGCGGATATTGCGTCGGAAACGGACTCAGTCAACGTTTCACCGGCGCCCAGTTATCTTCCACGATTCTACCGTGTTATAGAAGCGAAACCCGCATTCCGGGGGGCTAAACGGCGAGGAAAGTGCCGCTGGGAGGCCACAGACTACACCTGCAAGGCTCCAGGACCACCGGATGCGGGTTCCTATACGACTCCCGTGCGTCTGAGCGCCCTACACGCCGTTTGCCGATTTTTCAAGAGTTTTGCAAGGAGTGCTTCAGATCTGCTGCCGCGGGCGCCACGGAACTGACCAGAGACACGCAGAATTACCCGTACGTGTCCCGCGGTCCACGGCCGTTGACCGTCCGGCCGCCCTTGCGCCAGCTCGGCGCCGCGGGTCCGAGAACCTGGATCTTGGTGACGACGCCGTCGCCGAG
Source organism: Pseudarthrobacter sp. PvP090 (assembly GCF_040547365.1). Taxonomy (NCBI): domain Bacteria; kingdom Bacillati; phylum Actinomycetota; class Actinomycetes; order Micrococcales; family Micrococcaceae; genus Pseudarthrobacter; species Pseudarthrobacter sp. PvP090. The sequence goes on along the minus strand of NZ_JBEPPO010000010.1, from coordinate 93,296 downwards.
TTCGGTGCGGAACTTCTCCAGCAGGCTCAAGCTGAGCAGGCGCAGCTGGGTTGCCCAGGCGGTGGAATCACAGCGGACGTGGAGGGTCGTGTCGGTGAAACTCTCCGGGGTGCAGTGGGCGGAAATCTCCGGTCCCACGAGTGTGGCCCACTCGGCCATCACCGAGCCGACGGCGACCGGGGAACTCCAGCCGCGCTCCGCGACGAGACGACCCACCACTTTGCCGAGTCCCATCGGGTCCCGGCCCGTGCCATGGAACTGGCCGAAACCACGGGTGCTGCCGGAACTGCGGCCGGTCTTCTGCGGGGTGTTCCCCGGCCGGGGCGGGGCTTTGCGTCGGATTTCGCCGCGGGACGCGGCCGCCTCGCGCATCCTGTTCAGGGCCGACTGGGCAGCGTCGATGTCGTCGGGGTCGCGGCCGGGCTGCAGGCCGCCGTCGGTATCCTTATTCATCGATCTTCCCGCTCATCGATTCCTCCCGGGACGACCTTCACCCGCCGCCCCGCCAATTCCGCCGGGATATCGTCCTCGACGGCGGCAGTCACGAGCACCTGCTCGGCGCCGGATACTATTGCGGCCAGTTTACGCCGCCGCTGGACGTCAAGCTCGGCAAAAACGTCGTCCAGGATCAGGATCGGGGCGGATCCGCCGGTCCGGGCGTCGTCGAGCATCACGTAGTACGAGGCCAGCCGCAGGGACAGGCACATGGACCAGGTTTCACCATGCGAGGCATACCCCTTCGCGGGAGCCTCGCCCAGGACCAGTTCGAGCTCGTCACGGTGCGGGCCCACGAGGGAGATCCCGCGTTCGAGTTCCTTGCGCCGGGACGAGGCGAAGGCCTGGACGTAGCGTTCGGTGAGCCGGTCGACGGAGAGCAGCCGGAGGTCCTCGGCGGCTCCGGCAGGGTCCGTGCCCGGGGCAGGGTCGGTGCCGGATCCGGGTGCTGAACCGCGGCCCACAGCGGCGGCCGGCACCGCGCCGTCTTCGTCCACGGTGCCCTGCAGCGTGGAACGGTATACGGCACCCGCTTCCTTGGACCCGTCAGTGAGTTGGGCGTAGGCGCTCCTGAGGTGGGGACGGAGCCGTTCGACCAGTTCCAGCCGCGCATGCAGCAGCTCGGCACCGGCCCGGGCCATGTGCTGGTCCCAGACATCCAGGGTGGCCTCATGCCCCGTGCTGAATTTTCCGGCGCGGGCGGACTTCAGCAGCGCGTTGCGCTGCTTCAACACCCGGTCATAGTCGCTGCGGGTGGCCGCGTGCCGCGGAATAAGGCTGACCAGGAGCTCATCGAGGAAACGGCGCCGGCTGGACGGGTCACCCTTGACCAGGGCCAGGTCCTCCGGAGCGAACAGGACAGTCTGGCAGATGCCCAGGATGTCACGGGCCCGGACCGGATTGCTGCGGTTGATCCGGGCACGGTTGGCGCGGGAGCCGTTGATTTCCAGTTCGAGCACGGTGGACTGCTCGCCGCGGACCAGTTTGGCGCGGATCATGGCACGTTCGGTGCCGAACCGCAGCAGCGGACCATCGGAACTGACCCGATGTGAACTGAGGGTGGCCAGGTAGCCGACGGCTTCCATCAGGTTGGTTTTGCCGATGCCGTTTGAGCCGACCAGGACCGTAACGCCGGGTTCCAGGCTGAGCTCCACCTGGGCGTAACTGCGGAAATCTGTGAGCGAAAGTTGTTCTAGGTACACGCCGGGTTCAGGATTTCAGGGCAGGACTACTTGGCCGGACGGGTCGCATGACCGCCGAACTGGTGGCGCAGCGCGGAAACCATCTTCATTGCCGGGGAGTTGTCCTCGCGGGAGGAGAAGCGGGCAAAAAGTGCTGCCGTGATGGCCGGGGCCGGCACGGCGTTGGCAATGGCCTCTTCCACGGTCCAGCGGCCTTCGCCGGAATCCTCAACGTAGTCGTCGATCGATTCCAGGCCGGGGTCCTCGTCGAGGGCCTTGACCATAAGGTCCAGCAGCCAGGACCGGACAACGGTTCCCTTCTGCCAGGCGCGGAACGTGCCGGGGAGGTCGGTGACGATGTCCTTGGCGGCCAGGAGTTCGTACCCTTCGGCATAGGCCTGCATGAGACCGTATTCGATGCCGTTGTGGACCATTTTGGCGTAGTGGCCGGCGCCGATCCCGCCGACATGGACGAAGCTGTCGGCGCGGTCGCCGTCGGGACGGAGTGCGTCGAAGACGGGCATCGCCCGTTCGATGTCCGCAGCGTCCCCGCCGGCCATCAGTCCGTAGCCGTTCTGCAGGCCCCAGACGCCGCCGGAAACACCGCAGTCGGCGAAACGGATGTCCTTTTCCGCCAGTGCTGCCCCGTGTTTCTGGTCCTCGGTGAAGCGGGAGTTGCCGCCGTCGATCACCAGGTCGCCGGCGTCGAGCTTGCTGCCGAGTTCGGTGATAACGGCATCGGTGATCTCGCCGGAGGGGACCATCACCCAGATCAGCCGCGGCGCCGGCACGGCGGCGATCAGCTCGTCCACGCTCGCGACGTCGGCGATCTCCGGGTTGCGGTCAAAACCGGTGACCTCGATGCCACCCTTGCGCAGCCGTTCGCGCATGTTGAAACCCATTTTTCCAAGGCCGATCAGTCCGATGTGCACTTAGATGATCTCTTTTCTGCGCTGGGGTGTTTTGGGTGGTGGCGCCAACCCAACTGACTGGCAGTTGCGGCCGTTTTGAGTCGTCAAAACGGCCGCAAATGTCAGCTAGTTGGGCAGCCGGACCGGCATGACCAAGTAGCGGTAATCGCCTTGGTCCTCGCCGTCGGCTTCTTTCTGGGCCGTGATCATGGCCGGCTTGGGCGCACTGGTGAAGGAGAAACGCACAAACTTGGTCTCAATGACGCTCAGGCCCTCGATCAGGTAGTGCGGGTTGAAGGCCACGGTGATGTCGTCACCGGTGAGCTGGGCTTCGAGCTCTTCCGAGGCCTGCGCATCTTCGCCGGTTCCGGCGTCGAGGTGCAGCTGGCCCTGGGTGAAAGCGAGGCGGACCGGGGTGTTGCGTTCGGCCACGAGCGAGACACGCCGCACGGCCTCGACCAGTTCCGAGGTCTGCACGGTCGCGTGGATCGGGGTCGACTCCGGGAAGAGTGAGCGGATCTTGGGGTAGTCCCCGTCAACCAGAAGCGACGTTGTGGTGCGGCCGCCGCTTTCGAAGCCGATGAGCCTGCTGTCGTCTTCGGCGAGGGCGAGGTTGATGTCGCCGCTGCCGCCGAGGGTCTTCGCCACTTCATTGAGCGTCTTGGCCTTGACCAGGGCGCTGGTGGAAATGCCCGGGGTGACGGGCTTCCACGGAACTTCACGCATGGCGAGCCGGTAGCGGTCGGTGGCCAGCAGCGTGATGAGGTCGTCCTCGATCTCCATCCGCACGCCGGTGAGGATCGGCAGGGTGTCGTCCTTGCTCGCCGCGATGATCACCTGGGAGACAGCCTGGGCGAACGAGTCGCCCGGGACGGTGCCGCTGATCGGGGGCAGTGCTGGCAGCGGCGGGTATTCGGCCTCCGGCATGGTGGCCAGATGGAAGCTGCTTCGTCGGCAGCTCAGCGTGACTTTGTTGCCCTCGGTTTCGATGTCGACCGGTGCGGACGGCAGGCTGCGGCAGATGTCGGCCAGCAGGCGGCCCGAGACGAGGATTGTGCCTTCGGTGGTGATGTCAGCGGCGATTTCCAGTCTGGCTGAAGTCTCGTAGTCAAAGCTCGAGAGGCTGACGGTACCGGCTTCAGCCTTGAGGAGCAGGCCGGAAAGCACGGGTACTGGCGGCCGCGGAGACAACGACCGGGCGGCCCAGGTCACGGCTTCTGCCAGGACGTCCCGCTCGACTCTGAACTTCACGGAAGGGTGCCGCCTTTCATTGCTGCTGTCATCGCTGGTAGCCGGGCCACGGGCCGGGCAGGAATCACAAAATATGTCCAGGACGGACACACTGCAGACAGCTTAGCCGCAAGAAGTGTGATTCTCCCATCCCCGGGTTACATCCGTGTGGTTCGGCCTGGCCGGTCCGGTGCCGGTTTCCGGCCGGGGGCCGGGACGGGCCTGGGCCGTGTGCGGGGTGCGGATCGAAGTTGTTATTTGAGGGAATTTCATTTTCTAGGGATTAGTAGTGTTAATAACTGCTGTGGATACTGTGGATAACCCCGTTTGGCGGTGCGATTCCGCGGTTAAGCCCTGTTCATGGGCTGTGGGCGGAGCAGGTTTTAAACAGGGTGTGGATGGGGATAACATTTTTGGCCGTTCCGCTGATCCACAGGCGCCTTAAGGGTTTTAAGCCCATTAACCGCGGTTGTCCCCTTAACTATCCACAGCCTTGTCCACAGGCGCCTGTTAATAAGGTAGGAGCGCGCGGTCTGACTGCTCAGGAATTGCGCTGCTGCTGCTTGATCCGGTTGGTCAGCTCGGTCACCTGGTTGTAGATGACCCGGCGCTCGGCCATCAGTTCACGGATCTTGCGGTCCGCGTGGATGACCGTGGTGTGGTCGCGGCCGCCGAGCTCCTGCCCGATCTTGGGAAGGGACATGTCCGTGAGTTCCCGGCACAGGTACATCGCAATCTGCCGGGCGGTCACCAGGGTCCGGGTCCGGGACTTGCTGCAGAGTTCTTCCATGCTGAGCTTGAAGTAGTCGGCGGTCTGGGTGAGGATCTGCGCGGAGGTGATCTCCTGGGCACCGTCATCGGTGATGAGGTCCTTGAGCACCATCTCGGCCAGGGCGACGTCGACCGGTTGGCGGTTGAGGCTGGCGAAGGCCGTGACGCGGATCAGCGCCCCCTCAAGTTCGCGGATGTTGCTGGAGATCTTCGAGGCGATGTATTCCAGGGCATCGTCCGGGGCGGACAGGCCCTCGCTGAGGGCCTTCTTCCGGAGGATCGCGATCCGGGTCTCGAGTTCCGGCGGCTGGATGTCGGTCAGCAGGCCCCACTCGAACCGTGACTTCATCCGGTCCTCGAAGCCGGCGAGCAGCTTGGGCGGCTGGTCGGAGGTGATGACCACCTGCTTGTTGTTGTTGTGCAGCGCGTTGAAGGTGTGGAAGAACTCCTCCAGCGTCCGGTCCTTGCCGGCCAGGAACTGGATGTCATCGATCAGCAGGACGTCCACGTTGCGGTATGTCGTCTTGAAGCTGGTGCCTTCATCGTCACGGATGGAGTTGATGAAGTCGTTGGTGAATTCTTCGGAGTTCACGTAGCGGACCCGGATCCCGCTGTAGAGCCGGCGGGCGTAGTGGCCGATCGCGTGGAGCAGGTGCGTCTTGCCGAGTCCGGAGTCACCGTAGATGAAGAGCGGGTTGTAGGCCTTGGCCGGCGCTTCGGCCACAGCGACAGCTGCGGCGTGGGCGAAGCGGTTGGAGGAACCGATCACGAAAGTGTCGAAGACATACTTCGGGTTGAGGCGGCCAAATTCGTGGGAGGTGCTGGGCAGCATCGGCTGCGGCTTCAGTTCCACTGAGGGATCGGCCACGAGGGACAGTTCGACGGCGGGTTCCGGCTCAGTGTGGAGCGGCACCAGATCGGTGTCGACGTCGATTGCGCAGCGGATTTCGTCCGAGAACACGCTCCGGAGGGCGTCGTCGAGGGCTTCCTTCACCTGCGTCTGCAGCACTTCGCGGGTGAGCTCATTGGGCACGGCCACCAGCAGGGTGGACCCGATCAGGCCCTGGGCCTGGGCGAGGATGACGAAGCCACGCTGCCGGGGTGAAACACGGTGATCGTTCTCCAGCAGGCTCACGACCCGCCGCCAGGAACTTCCGACAGTGTTGGCTTGGTTGGCTTCGTCTACTGTCATCAATCAGTTCCTCAAACTTGCTGGCCTTCATTACCTGCAGCCACGCGGGTCAATCCAGTGCGCTGGACCCCGGATAATCCACAGAGTTATGCACAGTCCGTGGATAATGGGCTACTGAGCCACTGTAGGGGATCAAAACGCCAGAAGATAGCTGGGTTCTGTCCTGTGGATAATCACATCGTTGTAGTTCGAAATTGGGGCGCGTGACGCACTTCATCCACAGGCTGGAGCGGCACTTAGCCACAACTGTGGAAAGTCCGCGGCGCGACCCCCGGTTTGACTCGGGAGGGCGGCAAGCCCTAACGTTGTGAAGTCCCATGTGTACGCTTTTCGCCTTATTTGAATCTCTCCCGACGCCCAGCGTCTTGCGAGTCGAGGGAAGCGGCACATACAAAACTTAGCGTCGACCAGTTCTTCCCCTTGATCGGGTGGGCGCACCTTTGATCCCACTGGAGTAACTAACGTGAGCAAGCGGACTTTTCAGCCGAATAACCGCCGTCGAGCCAAGAAGCACGGCTTCCGCCTTCGTATGCGTACCCGTGCCGGCCGTGCCATCCTGGCAGCCCGTCGTGGCAAGGGTCGCACCGAGCTGTCGGCCTAAATAACTGACTCGTCGGTCCACATCCCTGTGCGAGTGTAAAGGTGCTGGCCACCCGCAACCGTCTGAGGACATCAACCGATTTTTCAACAACTGTACGTTCCGGTGTCCGCAATGGACGCCGGAACGTAGTGTTATATACGGCAGCTCTCGCTGCCGATGAACCAAGCCGGATCGGATTCATCGTTTCCAAGAGTGTCGGGAACGCTGTTGTCAGGAACCTCGTTAAGAGGAGACTGAGAGAAGTCGGCGCCTTGTCGTTGCAGAAGTACGGCAGCGGGTTCGCGATCGTGGTCCGGGCCCTGCCCGCCGCGGCCGGTGCCGGCTTCGACCAGTTGCGATCAGACTATGACGCCGCCTTGGAAAGCAACATGAAACGGCTGGGCAGCCGCCTTCCGAAGGCTGCTTCTTCAGTTTCTTACGAGACAACACAGGAAGGGACCCCGCGTGCGTAACTTAACTGCCGCCGTCGTCCCTCCTGCAAAATCCGCAGCACTATGGCTGGGCCGGGCAGTCTGGAACTTGCCCCGCAATATCCTCATCCTGTTGCTCCTGGCGTACCGCAAGGTGATCTCACCGCTGTACGGCCAGGTTTGCCGCTTCTTCCCCAGCTGCTCGGCCTATGCCCTTGAGGCAATCACGGTCCACGGCGCGGTCAAGGGAAGCTGGCTGGCGGCCAGGCGCCTGGTGCGCTGCCATCCCTGGAATGCCGGCGGTGTGGACCATGTCCCCGCCGGTAACTGCGAGTGGCCCGCAGACCGAACCCCCACAATTGTTGTGCTGAACAATCCGGACAAGTACCTGGCTGCTCAGACTGATGGAGAAGGCCGCTCTGCGGCCTAACGAATAGGGATATCGTATGGATTTCTTTGAAACAATCATGTTTCCGTTCAAGTGGCTTGTGTCCGCCATCATGGTGGTCTTCCACGATGGCCTGAGCACCCTCGGCATGCCCGCCGCCAACGGCTGGACGTGGACGTTGTCCATCATCGGGCTGGTGCTGGTCATCCGCGCCGCCCTGATTCCCGTGTTCGTCAAGCAGATCAAGGCGCAGCGCGGCATGCAGCTCCTGCAGCCGGATCTGAAGAAGCTGCAGGACAAGTACAAGGGCAAGACCGACCAGCTGTCCCGCCAGGCCATGGCCCAGGAACAGATGGCCATGTACAAGAAGCACGGCACCAACCCGTTCTCGGCCTGCCTGCCCATGCTGATCCAGATGCCGTTCTTCTTTGCCCTCTTCACCGTGCTGTCCGGTATTACGACGGCGGCCGACAGCGGCAAGGGCATCGGCGCCATGAGTCACGAGCAGGTGGTGCAGTTCGATGAGTCGAGCATCTTCGGGGCCCCGCTGTCCGCAACCTTGCTGCATGGCACCCCTCCGGGCGGCAACGTGGTTGCCGTGTGGATCCTCTCGATTGTGATGATCCTGGCCATGACGGCTTCGCAGTTCATCACGCAGAAGCAGATCATGGCCAAGAATATGTCCGAAGAGGCCATGGCCAGCCCGTTTATGCGCCAGCAGAAGATGATGCTCTACATCCTGCCGATCGTCTTCGGTGTGGGCGGCATCAACTTCCCCATCGGCGTCCTGATCTACTGGACCACCACCAACCTCTGGACCATGGCGCAGCAGTTCTTCGTGATCCGCCGCATGCCGACGCCGGGATCCCCTGCCGCCAAGGCCCTGGCCGAACGCCGCGCCGCCAAGGGCCTGCCGGCCCTGCCCCTGACAGGTGCCAAGAAAGCCGAGGCCGAGGCTGCCGAGGCTGCCGCAGCCGCAGCCCTGGTCGCCAAGAGCCAGCGCGTCCAGCCGCAACGTAAAAACAGGAAGAGGAAGTAATGTCTGCCGAGAGCACCGAACACGCTATTTCCGCTGAAGCCATCGAGGAGCAGGACGACGCCCTGAGCGCAGTCCAGGACCCCGAGCAGGACGTTGACTCAGGCGCCGAGGATTCGGAGAGCTCCGAGGACAAGGGGACCTCCGCCAGCCGTCTGGAAGAAGAAGGTGACGTCGCAGCGGACTACCTCGAGGAACTGCTGGACATCGCCGACATCGACGGCGACATCGACATTGAAGTACGCAACGGCCGAACCTATATTTCGATCGTCGCTGAGGAAGAATCCGCCGGCCTGGAGAGCCTGGTAGGCAAGGACGGCGAAGTCCTCGAAGCCCTGCAGGAACTGACCCGGCTTGCTGTGCTGTCCGCAACGGAGAACCGTTCCCGGCTGGTGCTGGATATTAATGGCTACCGCTCGGAGCGTTCCGGCGAGCTGCAGAAGATTGCTGAAGACGCCGTGGCTTCCGTGAAGGAGTCCGGCGAGACCGTGGCACTGGCGCCGATGAGCGCCTACGAGCGGAAGATTGTGCACGATGCCGTCGCTGACCTCGGGCTCATCAGCGAGTCCGAAGGCGAAGGCGCTGACCGCCACATCGTCGTTTCCGCAGACTGAAACCGCCGGATAGCTTGATGGTTGAAATTACTCCCGCCGAACTGCAGGCAGCCGAAAAGATCTTCGGCGACCGGCTGGACCTGGCCAAACGCTACGTGGAGCACCTGGCCACCTCCGGAACGGAACGTGGTCTGATTGGGCCCCGTGAAGTGCCCCGGCTGTGGAGCCGGCACGTGCTGAACTGTGCTGTCATCGAGAGCCAGATTGCCGAGGGAAGCCACGTGGCTGACGTCGGCAGCGGCGCCGGCCTCCCCGGACTGTGCCTGGCCATTGCCCGGCCGGACCTGGAACTGACCCTGATCGAACCCCTCGAGCGCCGTGTCATCTGGCTCCAGGAAGTCGTGGACGACCTCGGCCTCGAGAACGTCACGATCATGCGCACCCGGGCCGAGCTTGCGGTTGGTATGGTGAACGCCGATGTCGTCACGGCACGCGCCGTGTCCGCCCTCTCCAACCTCGCCGGCCTGACCATCCCGCTGCTGGGGGGCAAGGGCGAAGTTGTCGCGATCAAGGGACGCAGCGCCGGCGAGGAAATCGAAAAGGCCGCCAAGGTGATCCGGAAGCTTGGCGGTACGCAGACGTCCGTTGTGCTCGTGGGTGAGGACCTCCTCGAAGAACCCACAACCGTTGTCCGAATCGTTGTGAATAAGCCTCAAAAGATTGCCTAGCACCAGCCCGTTGCCCTCGGACTCCTTGGGTAAGAGGCTAGGCTAGTAAACGGCAGAAAGAGCCGAACGAGAGTGAGTGTGTCACAGTGACCAGTAGCGAAGCCTCCACACAGCGGATCCCCCCGTTTGTGTCCCTGGGGTCCGCACGGGCCTTTACTGCGCCCGCAGTCGCTCACGATTACTCCGGAAATCGCACGGCATCGGTTGTGAAGACCACCGGCATGGCCAGCGTTTCACGTGAAACATCCGTTGTCTCCTCCGGGAATGTCCTGGATTCCATCGATGACTCGAGCCCCATCGCCCGCGAGCTCGCCCATGAGAACAAACGCCGGGAACGCCTCCTGGGCCGCGAACTTCCGAAGCCGGAGAAGACCCGGATCTTCACCGTCTCGAACCAGAAGGGCGGAGTGGGCAAAACAACCACCACGGTGAACATCGCCGCCGCCCTGGCTGCTGCAGGCTTGAACGTGCTGGTCATCGACATCGATCCGCAGGGCAACGCGTCGACCGCACTCGGTATTGAACACCACGCCGACATCGACAGCATCTACGACGTGCTTATCAACGACATCCCGTTGCAGGATGTCGTGGCACCGTGCCCGGACATCGACAATCTGATCTGCGCCCCGGCCACCATCCACCTCGCCGGCGCTGAAATTGAACTGGTCAGCCTCGTGGCCCGCGAGCAGCGCCTCCGCCGTGCTATTGACGTGTACGCCAAGGAGCGGGCGAAAAACGGTGAGGAGCGGTTGGACTATATCTTCATCGACTGCCCGCCGAGCCTGGGGCTGCTGACCGTCAACGCCTTCTGTGCGGCCAACGAGGTGCTCATTCCGATCCAGTGCGAGTACTACGCGCTCGAGGGACTGAGCCAGCTGCTGAAGAACATCGAAATGATCCAGAAGCACTTGAATGCGGACCTGATCGTTTCCACCATCCTCTTGACCATGTACGACGGGCGCACAAACCTTGCTGCCCAGGTGGCAGCAGAGGTAAGGGAACATTTCCCCGAGCAGGTCCTCGGCGCCGTGGTCCCCCGATCGGTAAGAATTTCTGAAGCTCCCAGCTACCAGCAAACCGTGATGACATACGATCCCTCATCCAGCGGTGCCCTGTCCTATCTGGAAGCCGCAGCCGAAATCGCGGAACGTTAGAATCTTTTCAAGAATTGCACTAGCTAGAGTCCGGTGATGCCAGGCTCTTCCAATGGAGGGATTTATCCATGAGCGATAAGCGACGCGGCCTCGGCCGTGGGCTTGGGGCACTCATTCCAAGTTCCGCTGCGGCTTCCGGCAACGGTTCAGCGCCGTCCCGTCCCGTGGATCTTTTCTTTCCTGAGGCCCGAAAGCGGACTCCGGCCGCCGAGGTAGCGGCCACGGACGAGAACACGACCGTTCCCGAGAAGCAAGAAACTGCAAAGCCGCAGTCGCCCGCCTCCTCGCCGGCTGCGACTGGCCTTTCCGACGCGCCGGATTCAAAGACTGCTTCCGGGACCAAGATGGCACCGGCCCGGAAGACTTCCGCGGCCAAGGGTGAAACTCCGGCTGCAGCAGCCAAGCCTGCCGCCCAGACGCCGGCTGTCGAAGAGCCGGTTCCCTCGGCTGACGATCAGGGCGTCGAACTTGTGGAGGTGCCTGGTGTCCGCTTCGCGGAAATCCTGGTCACTGACATCCACCCCAACCGCAAGCAGCCCCGCTCAGTCTTCGATGAGGACGACATGGCGGAGCTGGTTCACTCGGTTCGTGAAATCGGCGTCCTCCAGCCAATTGTTGTCCGCACTTCAACTGAAGAAGGTGGAGAACCCTACGAGCTCGTCATGGGTGAGCGCCGCTGGCGGGCAGTACAGGCGGCAGGCCTTCAAACCATCCCCGCCATCGTCCGGGACACGACCGATGACGACCTCCTCCGCGATGCCCTGCTGGAAAACCTGCACCGGAGCCAGCTGAACCCGCTTGAAGAGGCTGCCGCGTATCAGCAGCTGCTCGAGGACTTCGGCACCACCCACGAACAACTTGCCGACCGCATCGGGCGTTCACGCCCTCAGGTGTCCAATACGCTCCGGCTGCTCAAGCTTCCGCCGCTGGTGCAACGTCGCGTAGCCGCCAGCGTCATCTCTGCCGGGCATGCCCGCGCACTTCTGGCGCTCCCGGACGCTGCCGCCATGGAACGCCTGGCACAGAAGATTGTCGCTGAAGGCATGTCCGTCCGCGCAACCGAAGAGGCCGTGACGCTGTACCAGAATCCGTCGGCGGCACCGAAGAACAACATTCCGCGCCCCGGTGCGCGGCACGAGCGCCTCGATTACCTGGCCTCATCCCTCTCTGACCGGCTCGATACCAACGTCAAGATCTCCTTGGGTGCACGCAAGGGACGGGTCAGCATCGAGTTCGCAAGCGTTGAGGATCTCAATCGGATCATGGATGTCTTGACGCCTGGGGCTTCCAGCTAGCCCACCCTGCACCATCGAAGGGACCCGTTTCACGTGAAACGGGTCCCTTCCTGTTGGCTGACTCGTCCCGGGCTTTAGGCTTTGCGGCGTCAGCGGTGGGAAGGGCTTCGTTTCGCGTTGCTTCAGCACTTACTTGGGGCGCTGGAGATGGCCGCCATCCCAGAAAGCTCGGAGGTCTCCCAGCGCCAGAAGGTGATGTCTCTCGGGAGTGAGCCGGCATTGGCTGTTGAGGGAAGACTTAAGAAGCGGCACCCCCGGGATTTCGCATATGGAGTGCGACCTTTTGTGGAAGTCATCTTCTGCAAGGCGTGTGCGGTGCGGCGACTGAGTATTTGAAGGTTTGGAAGCCACCCAATATTGCCTTTTCGGGGCCATTGATATTGCTGGCGGGGGCCAGCGGCCGGGGTTGTGGGGGCCGCCGGCTCCCACCGACGTTCTCCTACTGCTTCATGGTGTCGTACCGGCGCTCCAGCAGCTCCAGCAGCATGCTGCGCATGCCCTCGTCGGGGTGGTTGAGAAGCCATTCGTCGATCACGAGCAGGGTGAAGGCCGCGTACCCTTTCAGGAATTTGGTTTGTCCCTGTGGCTTGTCCTTCGCGATATCGTCCCAAACCACACCGGCCGCGTCGGCAGCCTCCAGCACCGCCGTGACGTTCTTCCGGGACATTCCTGCGATGCCACGATTGCCCGGCCGGACAGGCCCTAGGCTCGCAACCGCAACTCGAGCTTCGCTCTGATCTTCCGTACGATTGATGATTGCTCCTTCCGCCGTGCGCCCTATACACACGACGGAAGGAGCCTGAACTGGGTGCCCCCCAGACACGCCACTACCGGCACCCAAGACCGTTACTGCGCGCTCAGCCCACCGGCCCCCAAACACACGACAGATGGACCCCAAAAGCAAATTTTCAGTGACCGCGGTGCCGACATTGAAGGCGCGGGTGGTGCCTGTTTCAGAGTAGCCGGTAAAAGCCTGACCGGAATGGCTGAACCTCGGGCAGTCAAAGCAGCCAATGCGAGTACTGCCGGCAAGCCAGACGCCCCAGCAGTGCCATCTATGCCGGCAGAACTGGCGGCGCCCTGCGGTTGGGCCGCGACGTGGTCGCAGCGGGATAAGACGACTTGAAGCCACCCTGGTCCGCTTAGGTATTCTTCGCGACCGCTGCAAGCACTATCGAGTTTTCCCGGGAGGGTCCCCATCCCCCAGGTGCGTGTTGCATGAGCCCTGAAGCATCTCAGTCGCGCTCGTTGCGGCATTCGTTTTGGTGGACTCATCGAAACGCACGTCCGCAGGTTTCACGTGAAACAAAGTGATGTTCTGGTGGCTTGTGATTTTGCCAGGAGTCGACCGTCGCGGGGCCCTGCGCGGTGAGTGCGGGCCGAACAGTTAACTGGCTGGCCCGCTAGCCTTCGGTGTCTCGTGTACCAGCGTTGACACTCACTCAACTAAGTCCGGGACCATTAGTCTAACGAGATGGGGCGTCTCCGGTGGAAGTTGCGGGTGAGTCAGGTTTCACGTGAAACATCCAGAGTCCTGAACCAGTGATCCGTACGTTGTTGTAGCAGACGAAGGCAGCTCCGATGAGGACGACCCATTAGCGCTAGGAGGGCGGAGCCGGCCAATGACCATCCTACGGCGCCCCGCGGCGCCAGTGGGCCCAATGCGCGGTCCGCGTACGCCCTAAGTCCAGGGAACTGTTTCCTTAGGCCAAGCATGCCCGGATCGCACCTGCTGAAGTTGGCTCAGGGAAACAGCTGGCACATTCGTCAGTACGGAATGCCATGCCTGGACCGCAGCCATTCCCGTAGACAGCGCTGTAAGCGACGCGGCTTCATCAGAAGATGTTTTAGATGGCCGCCCGAGCGAGTCCGCCCAACCCCGGCCTGCGAGAGCTGGAGCGGCCATCAATGAAGCGTTGGCGCCAACCCGGTACCTGGCGTGGGGTGATATCAACGCGGGCTTAGACGCGGGCGTTGAGCCTCCCGGGCTCTCTGCCCCCGGCCCGTTGCCGTGACCCGTGATTTTGACCAGTCCCCGGTGCCTGGGATGTGGGGGCACCCCCGTGGTCCCCTCGACTCCGTCACGGCAAACCTAGGTAGTGCACAGTGCACGGAGCACTTCGGAATCTGAGTCACCGGCGTCACCCTCAAAGCAAGCATCACGGCTTTGGGAGCTACGAGCTTGGATGGGATACTGGCAGGTCCCATTACACGTTCCCACACCCAGGGGTTCTTAGTGAAGGCTGGGCGCTGCGCCGGCGTCGTCGGATCCGGGATTCCGGCGGCTCTGGATGCCTGCGTTGTAGAGGAGCTGGATCAGGGCCAGCTGTAGATTAGGGGAAGCTTCGGCTCTTCCTCGGATATCTGACGGCGGGCTCCCCCGCGGAGAACAGTTGGAACCATCCGGAACACTTCCCAACGATCATCGGAGAGTTCCATCAGCCTTCCAGCCAAGGAGCGTCCGTTGGGATGAATGAAGTACCCCGCAAGTGATCGTCACCAACTGCGGCAATGGCGTCGAGGGGTGTTCGCGTGCTTGCATCCCAATCGCTCGGTCTGTCACGTGGATGGCGCTATTGAGGACGGGGACGGCAATCCGGATGGTCCCCTTGGCGTGAAAGAGGCGTCTTCGACGGACCGGCGAGGAGTGGATAGGGCAGTGGATAGAGCGGTGGATATTACTGTGGATAACTTTGTGGATTACGCTGCTGGCCAGCCCCAGCTGGTTCCATGACGCCGCGCACATGGGGACCGCGCGAAAGCTGCAGCCTTCCGACTGCGGAGGGAGGCGGCCCCTGTTTCACGTGAAACAATTGCGGGTCAGGAATCGTGATCCCATTCACGGCCGCCCGGGCTGACCAAATCCCCCGTTGCTGGTTAATTTTTCGCGGAAATATGCGTGTTTTTGGGCAGCCGCTGTGGGCCGTCAGAATCTCGTGGGTTACCGACCGCTCGCCGTACGAAAGAGTTGTGCCAATGTTCTGGTTTGGGAGGAACGCTTGGCCTCACATGGCGGCTCAAGGCATATCCGCGAAGCTGTGATTAATCCCTCGCCGCCTGTGGATAACTGTGTGCATAACATCTGTGGAGAAACCTGTGGGTACAGCCTCCTAGGGCTTCCGTCGAGACGGCAGCGACGGACAATGGATCTCTCATCGATGCAAAAGCGCGGATTGATTCGACGGTACCAGAGGGCCTCGCATAGCCTGGTTCGGCTGTGATCAAAGTGTTTCCCGCACTGGATTGCATCCTTCTGGCAAGGTGACTGTTGACGCCATAGAGGGTTCCTATTGGCTGTCGAGGGACGCCAGACCGTTGCGGGGCTACCCCGTTGGCCGTCTCATGAGTCCGTTCACGCCACGACCGAAGACACACAAGCCGGTGTCTCCCCCTATCGTTTAGCTGCGTCGGAGAAGGAGCCGGTGCAGGCTTTGATCCCCACCCGGCGAGTCGTCGCGCCTGAGCCCTCACTCTTTGTGGAACGGAATCGGGAGACGGCTGGTATCGACCATACCCCACCCCGCATACGAAGGTCCCGGGGAACTCTAGCCGCGGGTACGTCTGACCTAGGACATTGTTCGGCGGACCGGATGGACAGTGGCCGCTGCATTTCGACGACGCCCAGAGTATGTGGGGCACCTCTCCCTAAGCGGGACGCCCCGCGCTCTGGCGCCAGGGAAATTGGGCGCTTGCGAGGTCACCCGAATTTCCCCTTGAGCCGATGACTGTGTATTCCATCTGGCCTGCGGATCCCCCGGCCAATACCTGCCGGCATGGATTGGAGGCGGTCGCGGGTAACGGTCTGCGGCATCTGTGGATCGGCCGTGACCTGTCTCGTATCCACGGCCGGGTCTTTGATCCCCGTAGTCTCGGACAGCGTGGTGGCCACACCGGTCACTGAGCCTGTTCCACAGCCGAGGATCGGCATCGAATCCGGGAGGCCGGGGCATTCAGAGTCGTGACGCCATGAGGGGATGCGCAACGGTGGGCACACGATGTGAATTCAAGGGTTTCCCCGAGGCCCTGTGACGCGGTGGCTGCACCGGAGATTCGTGCATGCCACTGGGATGCTATCGCCCTATGCGGCCGCGTCTACGCTCAGCTCGGGCACGAAGACCGCGCCTGTATCCGCAACGCCGGTATCGAATCGGCCGTCGCGGCGGAATCTGCAAGGGTGGTGTTTCACGTGAAACACGATCCCAACACGTGTGGTCACTGCTGCTCCACTTGCTAGTGCTCCCGCCACAGCTGTGAAAGGTGGCGCATGTTCGTGAAATGACCCTGCGCAGCCCACGTCCCGTTTTCGGGATGACACTCCGACGCGGAGTCGGGACGGTGGTGGGAAACTTCGACTGTAGATGGCCAGGGCGCATTTCAAGGCAGGCAACTGCTATGTCCTGGAAGTACATCCATACAAACTCGTAGGTGAGAGTGTAATATCGAATCGCAAAACTGCGTCCGTGTTCTTAGGTATGTCATCCACCGCCCTGAGTTCGGCCGAAGCGTTTCACGTGAAACATGGACGACTCTGACTAAGTTGTAGTCAGTTATCAGCATGTTTCACGTGAAACATGTCATCCCAGTAGCGACAGGCATAGATTTGCGGCCGCAAATATCCGGCAAGCGCTTAGAAAGGACGGATCTGGGTCGCCCGCGTTTTCAATATTTGGCGTTCAAAGCAAAATTTGTCGCATGCCAAGGGCGGAGCGAAGCCTGGGCCAGGGCGGCGTGAAGCCGTGTCCGTGCTGTTCGTGGAACATGGGGCAAATGTTTCACGTGAAACGCTGCTGTCACAACCGACCCTTGGTCCTCCGAGCAGCGCCGTGCTTTGGTGGGCAACCAGTACGCGAGCAGTTCCGGCTGCGACAGCGACGGACAGCGCCGTCCCATAGTCTGAATCGCCCTCGACAACGTCCTCGACAACGCCCGTGAGAACGAATGTGCCCCAGGCGATCTCCATCATTCGGGAGCAGGTACCGGAAAAGACATTGATTGTTGACGGGTGGTATCTCAACAGCAGTGAAGGACGTCGACCGGATAGGCGCATAGAACAGGCGGTCTGCGATTTTCGGAGACTCGCCGACCGCGAGTTGCCTCTCTTGACGCTGTGCTGGGGCTGGTTTGTCGAAAGGAGCGAGAACCACATCCCACTAGAGCGGTGCGGTTTGGACAATACGATTGAAGAGGTGTCCAGGCATTGCGATGAAGTAGGTTGCGGTTGAAGTCGCTGTTCACATCACCTTCACTGCCACGGATGCCGATGTTTCACGTGAAACGTCGATCCCGCGTCCCCGTGCTTCGAATTCGGAGGGAGGCCAACTTCTGCGGTGCAGACCAAACCCGAGCGCAGCTTGTTTCACGTGAAACCAGGTCGGCCGGCTGTAGCCACCACCCCCCGTCCACCCAAATAGCTGAAGTGCCCACTCCCGCACGCGCCGAAGTTGCCGGTATTCAGTACTCGCGCCGACCAGCCAACTTCGTAGCTTCTAGCAACATCTAAGGGTTGTTTATCGAGAATAGAGTCCCCAATAGGAGTTCCCGAGTGCCTCTCTCCCCTCCCAGCGCGGTCCGCTGACAGTAACCCTGCACAAAAATGGCCCCACTTCCTGTAACGGAAGTGGGGCCACTCTGGCGCCTGGTCTGCGCTGAACACAGACTGCGCTGGAACTAGGACAAAACGTCCGCAAATTCCTTCTCGAAGAACTGCTTGGGCCGGGCTCCGATCACGGTACCCTTCACTTCACCGTCCTGGAACAGGTAGACGGCGGGAATGGACGTGATGCCGTACTGGGCCGCGATCGCGGGGTTGTCATCAACGTTTAGCTTGACGACGTCCACTTTCTCGCTGTACTCAACGGAGATCTCGTCGAGGATCGGTCCGAGCTTCCGGCACGGTCCGCACCATTCTGCCCAAAAATCTACGATGACAGGCTTGGAAGAAGCCAGTACATCGGTGCTGAAACTAGCGTCTGTGACGTCTTTTGCGTTGCTCATAGCCCTGTCTTTCTTCGGTTGGTTGCTGCGCGCCGGTTAGGCGTGGAAGTCTGCGAGATAGTGCTCGACGTCGAGGGCGGCCACACAGCCGGACCCCGAAGCCGTGATCGCCTGGCGGTAAGTCGGGTCGATGACGTCCCCGGCTGCAAAGACTCCCTCGATGCTGGTCTTGGAGGTGCGGCCCTCCACGGCAATGGTTCCCTCGGGAGACAGATCCAGCTTGCCCTTGACGAGATCGGTGCGGGGATCGTTGCCGATAGCCACAAAGACGCCCGTAACGGCGAGGTCAGTCTCGGCGCCGTCCACGAGGTTCTTCAACCGAAGGCCGGTGACCTTTTCCTGGCCGAGGACATCCTCGACGCCGGTGTTCCAGACAAAGTTGATTTTGTCGTGTGCCAGGGCCCGATCGGCCATAATTTTGGAAGCACGCAGGGTATCGCGGCGGTGGACAACGGTGACGGACTTCGCGAACTTGGTGAGGAACAGTGCCTCTTCCATGGCGGAGTCCCCGCCGCCGATCACGGCAATGTCCTGGTCCTTGAAGAAGAAACCGTCGCAGGTTGCACACCAGCTGACACCGTGCCCGGAGAGGCGCTTCTCATTCGGCAGTCCGAGCTCTCGGTAGGCCGACCCTGTCGACAGAATAATTGCCCGGGCCCGGAAGGTCTCCCCTGAGCCAATGGTCACGGTCTTGATGTGGCCGTCGAGATCCAGTTCGGTAACATCCTCAAACTGGATTTCGGTGCCGAACCGGGCAGCCTGCTTTTCGAAGTTTTCCATCAGGTCCGGGCCCATGATTCCATCAGGGAAACCCGGGTAGTTCTCGACGTCAGTCGTGTTCATCAGCTCGCCGCCGGCGGTTACTGATCCTGCCAGGAGCAGCGGCTTCAGGTTGGCCCGCGCTGTGTACACCGCGGCCGTGTAGCCCGCGGGGCCGGAGCCGACGATGATGACATCACGTACTTCGGACGCGGTGTTTTCTGCGTTGCTCACTGGACGGTGAACCTCTTCCTTTGTCGATGCGCCCGCCTGGATGGCCGGCCACATGGCACAACTGCCACTTGATGCTGAATATTCCGGGCGGACTCGGCGTCATGGGCCGACACCATCACTCAGGATACCGTCTTGGCGTCGAGGACCGGCGGGACTGTGCCTGGTTGCCGACCCGCTACTGGACTTTGATCTCGGCCAGACGAAGGCCAAACCCATAGCGGGTCTTCGGCGCCGTCAGCTTGGGCAGGGTCTTGATCGAGACGATGACGTACTGCGCTGTAGTGGGCTCCTGCAGGCGCATGGTCAGATCCGGGGAGGTAAAGCTGTTGCTGCCGACTTGCTTGGCGCCATCGAGGGACGGATTGTCATTGGTGAAAACGCTGATGCTGCCGCCGGATGCGCCCAGTTGACTCAACGTTACCGAGGAGACTTCAGCGGGGCTCTCGAGCTCGACGACTAGCGGGACTTCGGAGGTCAGGCCACCCCAGTTGTCCGTGGCGAATTCCATGTCCGACCAATAGCTGGCGGCATTGCCGTCGAAGGTCTTGACCAGGTCCCCGTCATAGGTTCCGGCGAAATCGAAGTCGCCTAGCCGGGTGACGTCCGCAATGGCAGGCGGTCCGGCGGCCGGTGCGGCGCTGGCGGTACCCGACGGCTTTGCCGACGGCGAGCCGGGTGCGCTGGTGGACGTGTTGCTGCCTGCAATGGGCTCGGGAGTGGTCTTGAAAAGACTCCCGAGGTTCGTAACAGCAAGAACCAGTCCGACCACGAGGGCCGCGGCCAGCAGACCTCCGACCAGCCAGCGCGTGGAGAATGGTCCGCGCTGAGGTTCCTCGTCCCTGCCGGAGTACTCGTCATCTGCGGCGGAATCGCTGTTCCGGGCCGGGCCAGGGAAAAATCCGGGCGGACGGTCCGCGGTGGCACTGCCGGCCGCGGCGGCGAACGCCGGTGCCTGATCCTGCCGGGGTGTCCGCCCGCTGTCGGGGGCGGGGTTCTCGTAGTCGTTGTCAGACCACAGTGAAACTTTGGGCTTTTCGGTAGCTTCCGGCGGCGCGGGGACACGGGCAGCCGAGTTCTGGCTGCCGCCCTGGACCGGCTGGGGAGCCGTTACGTGAGGGGCGGCCTTCTGGGGCGCGGTGTCCGGGGATTTTGCTTTGGCAGGCGGCGCCGCTGCGGCGCCGCCCGCGAGCCCTGCGGCGACGGCCGCGCCGGCAGCCCCTGCAGCCCCGGCGGCAGCGGGCGACGGAGCAGGACGCGAAGGCTGGCGGCCCGGGGACACCGGAGGTGCCGTCGGCTGGGCCTTTTGTACCGGCACGGCTGGCTTCTGGCTCTGCCCGTAATTGATGTACCCGGCGTCGACCTCTTCGTCATCGTAGAGGCCGTCGTAGGTTTCGGGTTCGTGGGAGCGCGGCTGACCGAAGATTTCGCTGCCCAGCGTATCTGTGAAGAATGGCTCGACGTAGGGCGGGTGCGACGATACCACCAGGTCCAGCAGGTCAGCGGCCGAGGTGTGATTGGTGATGAGGTAAGTTGTGTCGTCGCTGACCCCAAGATCGAGAATCTGCACCGTGCCGGGACGCTCCCCCGTGGCAACTTCCCTGGCACTCTGCGCCACCTGTTCGGCATTGCCGGGGCCGGCCACAAGGATGCTCACGGCACGGTTAAGCACCTGGTCCACACCGTCCAGCACCAGATCCTGGTCATGTGAGGTCAGTACAGTGGCAGTGACCTTGTAACGGCCACCTAGTACTGATCCGACATCGATCGGGTGGGACACGGGCTCCTCCTAGACTGTCCGGGAACTGCCGGGCTGATCACTTCATCAGTGACCGCAGGCCGCCCGGTAAAGCCGGTGGACCCCTGGTCTGCAACTCCCCTTGTTAGTCTTCGATCCTAGCCGATGCGCCGGTCCCGGCCACGGAAGCACGGCGCCGCGGAGCCGGCCGGTTGCTATTTTTTCTTCCTGCCGCCAAACGGGAAATGCGGGTTATGCCCTGCGGGGCCCTGGTACGTCCTGCGTCCAGGCAGCGGGACGTCGCCGGCCAAGCCGCCCTCGGCGGTGCTGGGGAGGTCTTCGGAGGGCAGGTAGCCACCTTCCGGACCGTCGAGTCCGGAGCGTTCGTCCTGTTCGCGCAGGTCGGGCCCGGCACGAAAAGACGCGGCGTCGAATTCCCCGGATATCCTCGGAATGAGTCCGGTGTCGACCGAAACAGTGGCACGTTCCGGCCGCGTACGGGCTGCAGCGGTGCCGTCCGGAGCGTCCCCAGCGGGCTCCGCAGCCGACCGGCGGCGCATGCGGCCCAGCAGGGGCTGCAGCAGATCGCTCAGCTCGGTGACCCGGAACAGCTTCAGCAGGAGCAGATAGGCTGCCAGCATGACCGGCCCGACGACGACGATCGTCACCAGCGCGGCGGCAGGCGTGCTCCAGGCGAAGCCGTCCCGGCTGTAGCTGCCCAGCAGCCACAATGCCACGGCACCCGCCAGGGCGGAACCCAGCGCGGCGTAGCCCATCCGGATGTAGGAATTGGCGATCCGCGGCCCGTCCAGGTGTCCCAGAAGGCGGCGCAGGAAGATCGCGCTGACAATCACGGACAGAATATTGCCGCCGGTGTAGAGGGTGGCGATGGCGAAGATAATCTGATCGAACGGAAGGAACTGGATCGTGAAGGCGGCAATCACGTTCACGACGGCCAGAACCAGCTGGATGAAGAACGGGGTCCGGGCGTCCTCGTTGGCATAAAACACACGGGACATCATGAAATTGGCGCTCATGAACGGGGTGCTGAGGGCCAGTATGGTCAGCGTTTGGGCCAGCATGACGCCGTCCTGCGGAATGCCGCCGGAGAAGAACATGCCCAGCGGTCCTGCCAGTGCGAACAGGGCCAGGGCTCCGAACACCGTGGCCACGGCCATGGTGCGGAGTCCATGCGAGAGGGCGTTGCGGAGCGCGGCGTGGTCCCCGTCCTGCGAAGCCCGGGTCATCCGGTTGAACAGCACCGTGGCCAGCGACAGCGCAATGATCGAGTGCGGGAGCAGATAAAGCTGGCTCGCCACCTCCAGCACGGCGTTGCCGGGGAGTGTGTCCGCGGCCGGGTCGCCTGCCTGTTCCAGGCGGAGCCGTTCCGCACCCGGGATCGTGGCGATGCGCATGACATAGAGGAAGGCCAGCTGTCCGACGGCGGCGGTCGCCAGGGTCCAGACGCTCAGCTTGGCGGCCTGGCCCAGTCCGACGCCGCGCCAGCCGAAGCGGGGACGCAGACCGAGCCGGAGCCTGAAAACCGGGACCAGCAGGATGGCGGTCTGGGCAATCACCCCAATGGTAGAGAACCCGGCCACCAGGAACGTCTGGTTGGAATCCCAGGTGTCCAGGGTGTGGGGGTTGGCCGCGTTGGCGCCGAAGGTCCAGATGAACATGCCCAGGCCGGCGATCGCGACAATATTGTTCAGGATCGGCGCCCACATCGCGGGCCCGAACGCGCCGTGGGCGTTGAGTACCTGCGTCAGCAGGGCGTACAGCCCGTAAAAGAAGATCTGCGGGAGGCACCAGAACGCAAAGGACACCGCGAGGGCCTTCTGCTCCGGCGAGTAACCCTGCGTCGTCAGCTCAATGACCGACGGCGCCAGCAGCGTGACGGCCAGCGTGAGTGTCAGCAGCACCAGCACGGCGAGGGTCAGCAGCCGGCTGATGTAGTCGGCTCCCTGGTCCGGAGCCTTGCTGGCCTTGATGATCTGGGGCACGAGAACGGCATTGAAAACGCCTCCCGCCACCAGCAGGAAGATCAGGTTCGGCAGGTTGTTCGCATTGATGAACGTGTCGTTGA
Organism: Pseudarthrobacter sp. PvP090; assembly: GCF_040547365.1. Taxonomy (NCBI): domain Bacteria; kingdom Bacillati; phylum Actinomycetota; class Actinomycetes; order Micrococcales; family Micrococcaceae; genus Pseudarthrobacter; species Pseudarthrobacter sp. PvP090. Next base: position 70,542 of record NZ_JBEPPO010000010.1, on the reverse strand, counting down.
CCGTGGAGCCCAGACCGAGGGCGGCCGCCAGCATCCAGGTCTTGGCGAAGCCAAGGAAACGCGAGACCAGCGTTCCCGCGGCCATGATGGCGCTGGAACGGACTTCTCCGGATTGGACAGCTTTGGAATCGGCGGGGCCGGAGTGCGCTGGGGTGGGTTTGGCTGATGACATCGTCTTCATCGTCTCACCCGGGCACGGGTTAAGGCGCTATCGGGTCCGATCAGGGGATCCGCGCGGCCTAGCGCTGTTCCGGCAGGACTTCCTTGGCGAGGTCGGCTATGCGGCGCTCGTTCGGGAAGGAAAGCTTCCGGGCGAGCTCATGGATGGGGATCCAGGCGACATCCACCGCTTCCTTGTCCGGATCATTCTCGATCGTCAGCTCCCCGCCCGTGGCCTGCAGCAGGTAGTGGTGGACGGTCTTGTGCACGCGATGCCCGCTGACCGTGAACCAGTAGTCGATGCTTCCCAGCGGCGCGAGGATCTTGCCTTCGATGCCGGTTTCCTCCGCGATCTCCCGTACGGCCGCTTCCTCGTTGCTTTCCTTGCCTTCAGGGTGTCCTTTGGGCAGGCACCATTCCAGCCGCCCTCCGCGATTGAGGCGGGCAATGATCGCAACCCGGAGTTCGGCGTCGGAGGTGTCCACCACAACGCCGCCGGCGGAGATTTCCTCCACAGTGGGAAGGGAGGCCTGCCCGGAGTGCTGGACCGGCGCGACATTGGCACCGATTGCCGACGGCAACGGTGCGTTTGTCCTCCTGCCGGGAGCGCTCGGTACGGGATGGGCCATGAAGTCCACTCTAACGACTCTTGTCCGCACTTGATGACCTAAACATGGCAGGAAAGTGGACGGCCGGGAAAGTGGACAGTCCGTTCCACCCCCGGGTTTGGTGCCACCGGACGGACTCGGGAAGCATTCGGTGTGGTGCTGGCCGGGATTTCTGACAAGCTTAAGAAACTATGGCGCACGCACATCACAAGACTGACTCGCACACTGTTGATTTCCAGGTAGACCCTGTGGTTCTGGAACTTGGGCAGCGGTTTGTCGACGCCGGCCACGAGCTCTCCCTGGTGGGCGGTCCCGTGCGCGATCTGTTCCTGGGCCGGGTGTCCCCGGACCTGGACTTCACCACGGACGCCACCCCGGACCAGACGGTCGCCCTGATCAGGAAATGGGCTGACAACTACTGGGAAATCGGGCGCGCCTTTGGCACCATCGGAATGCGCAAGGCCGGCTTCCAGATCGAGATCACCACGTACCGTGCCGAGGCGTACGATTCCGACTCACGCAAACCTGCGGTGGCGTTCGGTACCTCACTGACGGATGACCTGCTGCGCCGGGACTTCACGATCAACGCCATGGCACTGCGCCTGCCCGCGCTGGAGCTGGTGGACCCCTTCGGTGGCGTCCGCGACCTGCACGCTTCCATCCTGGCCACCCCGGGTGCCCCGGAATCCTCTTTCTCCGACGACCCGCTGCGCATGATGCGCGCCGCCCGATTCGCAGCCCAGCTGGGGATCACGGTGCGCGAGGATGTCCGCGCGGCGATGTCCCGGATGGCGGAACGGATCACCATGATCTCCGCTGAACGGGTCCGCGAGGAGATGGTCAAGCTCATTTGCGCGGCGCACCCCCGGGCCGGCGTGGACCTGCTCGTGGACACGGGACTGGCCGAGTTCGTGCTGCCGGAGGTCTCCGCCCTGCGGCTCGAATCCGATGAGCACCACCGGCACAAGGACGTCTACCAGCACTCGCTCCAGGTCCTGGAGCAGGCGGCCGCCCTCGAAACGGATGCCGATGGCACCGTGCCCGGGCCGGACTTTGTGCTGCGATTCGCAGCGCTGATGCACGACGTCGGGAAGCCGGCCACGCGCCGCTTTGAACCGGGCGGCGCGGTGAGCTTCCGGCACCACGACATGGTCGGGTCCAAACTGACAACAAAGCGGATGAAGGCCCTGCGCTTCGACAACGACACCATCAAGGCCGTGGCCAAGCTGGTGGAGCTGCACATGCGCTTCTACGGCTACGGAGATGCGGGCTGGAGCGATTCGGCCGTCCGCCGCTATGTCACCGACGCCGGGCCGCTGCTGGAACGGCTGCACCGGCTGACCCGCTCGGACGTCACCACACGCAACCAGCGCAAGGCCGAGCGGCTCGCCTTCGCCTACGACGATCTCGAGGCCCGGATCGCGGCCCTGCGGGAGCAGGAATCACTGGAGGCTGTCCGCCCGGACCTCGACGGCGGGCGGATCATGGAACTCCTGGGACTCAAACCCGGCCCGGTCGTCGGCCGCGCCTACAAATTCCTGCTGGAGGAACGGATGGAGCACGGCCCGCTGGAACCCGCCGTCGCCGAGGCCAAACTGCACGAATGGTGGGCTGCACAGCCCGAGTACGCCGTCGCACTCTCAACTGAGGAGTCCTAAGTGATTGCACCTTCCAACGGCCCCCGCCCGCAGCTGTGGATCCTGCGGCACGGCGAAACGGAGTGGTCCAAGAGCGGCCAGTACACCGGACTCACCGACCTCCCGCTGACCGTGGAGGGGGAACAGCAGTCCGTGGAGGCGCGCAAGGTGCTCGACGCCGTCGACTTCGACCTGGTGCTGACGTCCCCGTTGCGGCGGGCCCGCCGGACCGCGGAACTCGCCGGCTTTCCTGACGCCCAGCTGGAGCCGCTCGCGGTCGAGTGGGACTACGGCGACTACGAGGGCATCAGTTCGGACCTCATCCGTAAGGACAACCCGGAATACCTGATCTGGACCCACGGGGTGCCGAACGGCGAAGCCCTCGATGACGTCGCCGCGCGCGCGGACAAGATCGTGGCGCGGGTGCTGGAATCCGGCCTGGACAACGTCCTGATCGTGGCCCATGGCCACTTCTCCAGGATCCTCACCGCCAGGTGGCTGGGCCTCGATCCCCACGAGGGCCGGCACTTCATCCTGGGCACCGCGAAAGTCTGCACGCTCGGCTGGGACAAGAAGACCCCGGCAGTGGTCCGCTGGGGACTATAAACACGATTTAGAGAATAACTTCGAAAAAGTTTATGAATGCGGTAGTCAAGCCCTGCATTCCTGGTGTATTTTTATTTCTGACCCCAGAGCGTCCTGCCGGGGTCGAGGCGCGCGTGGCCCGGCCAGTCAGCCGAAGCCACGGCATAACAGAAAAGGAGGTTGGGAGAAATGATTACTTTGACTAGCGGATGGATGTACTTCGTCACCGCCACCCCGGCCTCTGACGCTGAACCGCGCCCGAATTTCGGCCCGACTGCCTCCTGACCGTTCCTGCCGCGACCAGGCCTTTGACCTAGGGAGCGGAGCCAGGGCGATACCGGCATTCCCTTTCCCGGGAGTTCCGTGACAGCGGACTGACCCAGGCGGAACCACGCCGTCGCGCACCATCCCCAAAGTTCGGAACCAAGCTTCCTGTTGGGGTTGCGGCACTCTGCATCCAGGGGCCTCCATTCGCTTTTGCGAAAACTCTTTAATTAGCGCCGGGCATTTCCGCGCTCAATTACGGCCTTTTCTTCCTCCATTAACAGAGGCCTTATTCGGCATGCCCAATTACCCCCAGCAGTAGCAATGAAAGGTCCATCGTGACAATTGCCAGCACCACAGCCCGACCAGGCAGCACGAGCCGCCGGCGGGAGGTGACCACCATGAAGCAGAAACTCCACAGAATGCTGCGCCGGGCCCTCAAGCCCGCCCCAAGGCACACGACGCTGTTCAACGGACAACTCCTCGACCGGAAGCGTGAAGACGTCTACGTTGTCATGCACCAGATGGGCCTCATCCGCTGAGGCAGGTCCAGGCATCGAAGGAGGAACCGATGACTGACGTCGGAACCGATCGGCCCGGAGCCCACGCGGCGGCGCGTGGGCTCCCCCTGCTAAGCACCCGGGTTGACCCCCATTTGGCCACCCGTCCGGCGCGGCACCGGCACCGGCAGCTGCCCCGGTAAGCTCGGGGGCATGCAGGAGACAAAGCCGCCGGAACACCGCAGACGTGTCCGATTGGTCATTCCGAGCCGCAGCGACCCCCTGCTGAGGAACTTCACGGAACTGATCGGCGGACCCATGGGCCGCCGATCCGCCCCCGGCATCGTCTCCCCCGGATTTTTCACCGTGGAACGCGTCCTGGTCCTGCTCACCGTTCTCGCAGCGGTGATCGGCATCCTGCTCAAGTCCTACTGCCGCAGCAAAGGCTGGGAAACCCCGGGCCAGTTCTATGCGACGTGCTATTCGGACTTCCCGGAACTGTTCAAGAGCCGCGGCCTCGGAGACGGCACCTTCCCCTTCATCACGCAGGGGACCTTCTTCGAATACCCCGTCCTCATGGGCTTCATCGCCGGCACCACGGCCCTGCTGGTGCCCGGGGATGGCGTTTCGGCCGGCCGCATCCTCGCCTACTTTGACATCAATGCCGCCCTGATCCTGGCCGTCTGGATCGTGACGGTCCTCGCCACAGCACGGATGGCCCGCCGTCGGCCGTGGGACGCGGCCATGGTGGCGGTGGCCCCCGGAATTGTCCTGGCCGGCACCATCAACTGGGACATGTGGGCTGTAGGCCTGCTGGCCCTGGGCATGTATTGCTTCTCCCGGAACAAACTTCTGCTGGCGGGGATCTTCATTGGGCTGGGCACCGCAACCAAGCTCTATCCGGTGCTGATCCTTGGTGCGGTCCTGCTCCTGGCCCTGCGCACCGGGAGGGTCCGTCCGGTCCTGGTCACCGCGGGCGCCGCCGCCGCCGCGTGGCTGGCCGTCAACGTCCCGGTCGCCGCCGTCAACCCGGAAGGCTGGAAATACTTCTACCAGTTCACGGAGGACCGGCCCGCCGGCTACAGCTCGCCGTGGTTTGCCTACAACCTCGTCGCCAGCCGGCTGGGCTGGCTCCCGCTGCAGCCTGAGGCGGTCAACACTCTCGCCCTGAACCTTTTTGTGCTGGCCTGTTTCCTGGTCGGCGTCCTGGCCCTGGCCGCGCCCCGGCGGCCGCGGCTCGCGCAGCTCGTCTTCCTGATCGTTGCCGCGTTCATCCTGACCAACAAGGTCTACTCCCCCCAGTTCGTCATCTGGCTCATCCCGCTGCTGGCCCTGGCCCGGCCGCGCTGGCGCGACTTCCTGATCTGGCAGACCTTCGAGGCGCTGCACTGGGCCGCCGTCTGGATGTACCTCGGACAGGTGACGAGCGGCGGCGTCTCCCAGCACAATATTGATATGCCCTACTATGTCCTCGCCGTGGTCTTCCACATGGCAGCCACCGGCTACCTGATGGCACGGGTAGCCTGGGACATCTGGGACCCCGGCCATGACGTGGTCCGCCGGTACGGGATGGACGATCCGCAGGGCGGTCCATTCGACGGCGCTCCGGACCGGCTGCGGGTGGACCTGCTGCGCCCCGCGGCGTCCGTGCTGCCCTGGCGGAAGGCGTTCGCTGATGCTTGACGTCGCCGTCGTCGGATCAGGACCGAACGGGCTCGCTGCCGCGGTGACCCTCGCCCGCGCCGGACTGAAAGTGCATGTCTACGAGGCGGCCTCCACCCCGGGCGGCGGGCTGCGCACCGCGGAACTCATAGAGCCCGGCCACTTTCACGATGTCTGCTCGGCGGTGCACCCGATGGCCCTGGCTTCGCCGTTCTTCCGGGAGTTCGAGCTGTCCCGGCGGATCCGGCTCGAGGTCCCCGAAGTCTCGTACGGCACCCCGCTCGACGGCGGCCGGGCCGTGCTGGCGTACCGCTCCCTCGAGCGCACGGTCGCCGGTCTGGGACGCGACGGACGCGCCTTCGGGCGGCTGATGGCCCCGCTCGTGCGGCACGCGGACGGGATCACGGACCTGACGCTCAACCAGCTCCTGCGGGTACCGCACGACCCGGTGGCGGCCGCCCTGTTCGGTGCCCGGGTGCTGGAGCAGGGCTCGCCGCTGTGGGGGCTGAGATTCCGGGAGGACCTGGCGCCGGCGCTGCTGACCGGTGTCGCCGCGCACGCGGTGGCGCAACTTCCTGCACCCGCTCCGGCCGGAGCTGGGCTCATGCTGGGGACCCTGGCCCACACGGTCGGCTGGCCCGTCCCGGTAGGCGGCTCCGCGGCGATTGCGCAGGCCATGGTGGCGGACATCGAAGCGCACGGCGGGGCGGTGGAAACAGGGGCCCGGATCGGATCCCTGGCGGAGCTGCCCCCGGTCCGCGCCGCGCTGCTGGACGTGGCGCCACCCGGATTGCTGAGGCTGGCGAAGGGCAGGCTCCCCGACCGGTACCGCCGCGCCCTGGAGTCGTTCCGGTTCGGGAACGCGGCCTGCAAGGTCGACTTCATCCTGTCCGGCCCGGTCCCCTGGGCGGCGCCCGGACTGGCCGAGGCCGGCACGGTCCATGTGGGTGGCACGCGCGCGGAGATGGCCGAGGCGGAAAACCTCGTCGCCGCGGGGCGGCATCCGGAGCGGCCCTATGTCCTGGTCTCCCAGCCGTCGGGCTTCGATGCCGGACGGGCACCCGGGGGCCGGCACATCCTGTGGAGCTACTGCCACGTGCCGGCCGGATCCAGCGTGGACATGGCTGGGGCCGTGACGGCCCAGCTGGAGCGCTTCGCGCCCGGATTCCGCGACCTTGTCCTCGGCCATCACGTCACGACGGCGGCCGAGCTCGGGGAGTACAACGAGAACTACGTTGGCGGGGACTTCAGTGCCGGCCTGATGGACCTCCGCAGGATCATCCGGAGGCCCGTCCTAAGCCCGGTCCCGTGGCGGACTCCCCTGCGCGGTGTGTACCTCTGCTCCTCCTCGACGCCGCCGGGGCCGGGAGTGACGGGCATGCCGGGATTTCACGCCGCCAAATATGCTCTCAAGGACATATTCGGTCTCCCGGTGCCGTCCCTCCGGATGTAGGGTGTCGCCCGTACCTCGGGCAGTGGCCTCAGGCGAGGGCGGGACTGACCGGCTGCAGGGCGGAGAGCCTGCCGTCACGCATACTCGCGACCGTATCCGTCAGCGGGACGAAGCCGGTGTCGTGGGTGACCATCACCGTCGCCACCCCGAACTCGTCCGTGACCCGGCGCAGCAGCCGCACAATGGCCTCACTCCGGTCATGGTCGAGGGCCGCCGTCGGTTCGTCCACCAGCAGCACGGCGGGATCCCCCATCAGGGCACGGGCGATATTGACCCGCTGCCGCTGGCCTCCGGACAGCTGATGCGGCCGTTTCCCGGCCGCCGGGGCCAGGCCAACGAGATCCAGCAGCGCGGCGGCGCGGAGGCTGGCCGCCCGCGCCGGTTTGCCGCGCAGGTGCTCCCCGATCACCAACTGCTCCAAAGCGGTCAGGGACGGCAGCAGGTTCGGCTGCTGGAAGATAATGCCAATCTGGTCCCGGCGCAGGGAGGTTCGGTCCGCCTCGGACAGTCCGCCGGCATCGATCCCACCGATCACGACGAGGCCCGCGGAGGGCCTGACCAGGGTGGCGGCGACGGCCAGCAGGGAGGATTTACCCGACCCGGAGGGGCCGACCAGGGACAGGAACTCCCCCGGGGCGAGCTTCAGGTTGACGTCGTCGAGCGCTTTAAGGGTGCCGTCGCCGTCCGGGTACTCCAGGGTGACATTGACGAGGCTAAGGGCGGTTTTCACGGTGTATGCCTTTCAGGGAATTTATTGGGTGCGGTGCGGACGGGTCTAATTGCCGCCCAAGGCCAGCAGAGGATCCACCCGGGTGATGCTCCGGACCGCCAGGGCGGCGCCGGCCAGTCCCAGCACCACGATGCCCGCCACCGGCAGCAGGGTGGTCTGCGGGGTCAGCAGGAACGGGGCTGCGCCGGAGGCGAGAACTCCGCCTGCCAAGCCGGCAGCACCTCCGGCCGCGGCCCCGGCGAAAAGCACCACCGCCGCCTGGACCATGGCGTCCCTGAGGACGTAGCCGGACGATCCCCCGAGGGCTTTGAGGACCGCGATATCGCGGGTGCGCTGCACGGTCCACACCGTCAGGAATGCCACGATGACCAGGGCTGAGATCCCGTACAGGAACGCCTGCATCAGCAGCAGGGAACCGTTTTCGCTCTTGTAGGAGCCCAGGGCCTGGAAGGACCCCTCCCGGGTGGTGCTGACGGTTCCGGCCGCGGCGTTGGCGGCACCGGCGTCGAGGGACTGTTGGTCGTCGGAGGTGACCGCGATGACGGTCGCGGCGGCGTCAGTGCCGGTGATGCGGGACAGCTTCCGCCAGTCACCGAGGGTGGTCCAGACAACTCCGGTGTGGGAGTACCACTGGTCCGGGACGACGGCGGAGACGGTCAGTTCCGTTCCGCCCACCGTCGCGGGGCTGCCGGCCTGCAGCTCGAGTTCCTCGGCGAGGCTGCTGCCGATCACGACCGTTCCCTCGGCTACCGGAGCCGGAGCCAGGCCGGTGCCCTCGGTGCCGAAGACAGCCACGCTGGCCGTCCCGGACGGGCTTCCCGCGGGGCCAACCGCCTGGAACCGGCTCTGGCTGATGCCCAGCAGTTCGGCGTGCGCCACGCCCTCCCGGGAGGACCACTCCGACCATTGTCCGCGGGTGACCTCGGACTCCGTGAACGACGCCTTGGCGCTGTCTCCGGCGGGGGCTCCAAAGACAATCTGGTCTGCGGGCAGTGCGGAGAGGGCCGACGTCGACTGGTTGCCCAGGCCGGCGGTGAGCCCGGAGAGCAGCACGAGCAGCAGGGTGATGAGCGCGACGACTCCGCCCATCAGAATAAAGCGTCCTTTGGCGAAGCGGAGGTCGCGGAGAGCGAGATACATGTCAGTCCTTTTCGAGGGGTTTGTGGCCTTGTTCCAAGCCTCCCGCGGCGGCGCGTCGCCGGCATCGCCCACCCGGTGGAGACTGCGGCCCGGAGTGGTTGACCCGAGGGTCAACCAAAAGGTTGATAGTGGCCGCGCGGCAGGCATTTCGGCCGGAATCCGCCCGGCCCGGCACTACGCTGAAAGCATGGATGACGAGGCCCGCAGGGCGCCGGCGGGAACCGCCACCACCGCCACACCGGATGCTGCGGTGATACTGCGCGTCCTGCGGGTGTGCCTGCACAGCGGCTTCGCGGTCCTGCTGCTCGTCGCCCTGGTCCGGCTGCTCGGCACGGGGCTGCAAGGCACAGACTGGCTCATCCTCGGCCTCGCGCTGGTTCTCGCGGCCGTCTACCTGCTGGGCACCGTCCTGGAGAAACGCCATTCCACGGATCCGTCCCGGTTCGACCCCCGGCCGTATTCGCACCTGTGGCTGGGGGCCGTCTGCCTGCTCTGGCTGCTGTTGATCTGGGCCAGCGCCGACTTCGTCTGGCTGGCCTTCCCGATCTTCTTCCTGCAGTTGCACTTGCTGCCACTGCGGCTGGCGCTGCCGGCGATCGCGGTGAGCACCGTGCTGGTCATCGTGGCGCTGTGGTTCCACAACACCGGAGCGGACGGCGGCGCGCTGCAGCTGCCGATGGTGCTCGGACCGGCGTTCGGGGCGGCCTTCGCCGTGGTCACCGGGCTGGCGTACCGGGCGCTGTATCTGGAAGCCGAAAAACAGCGACTCGCCGCCGAGGAGCTGCGCCGCACCCGCGCCGAGCTTGCCCGCAGCCAGCACGACGCCGGCACGCTGGCCGAGCGGGCCAGACTGGCCCGCGAAATCCACGACACCCTGGCCCAGGGCTTCTCCAGCATTGTGCTGATGAGCCGCTCGGCGGAAAAGTCCCTCGATGACGGGGACGCCGCCATGGCCCGGGACCGGCTCCGGACGGTCCAAGAGACCGCTTCGGCCAATCTCGCCGAGGCCCGCAACTTCGTCCGCGGCCTGCAGCCTCCCGCCCTGGCGGAGAAGCCAGCGGAGACCCCAGCCGAGAACCCAGCGGAGGATCCGCTGGTTAACAGCCTGCGACGGCTCTGCGAAAAGACCGAAACCGAGGCGGCCGCCCGCGGCACCCGGCTGCGCTGCCGCTTCGACCTCGAGGGAACCCCGGTGGACCTGCCCAACACGTACCGCACCACCCTGCTGCGGGCCGCGCAGGCAAGCCTCGCGAACGTGTGGGTGCACGCCCAGGCGGGCACCGCCGTCGTGACCCTGTCATTCCTGGGCAGCGAAGTGGCGATGGATATATACGACGACGGCGCGGGCTTTGACCCCTCGGCGGTCAGAGGCCCGGCCGGGCGTCCCGACGGCTCGGGATACGGGCTGAAATCACTCCAGGAGCGGGTGGCAGCGCTTTCCGGCAGCCTGGACATCGAGTCCGCCCCCGGCGAAGGAACAGTGGTGGCCATCCGGCTCCCGCTCGGGGACTCCCCGGCGGGGAGCCAGGCGTGAACGACATCCGCGTCCTGCTGGTCGACGACCACCCGGTGGTCCGGGCCGGGCTGAGGGCCATGCTGGGCGATTTCGAGGGCCTCACCGTCGTCGCCGAGGCGGCCGACGGCGGCGCCGCCCTCGCCGAGCTCTCCCGGCTCCATACCCTCGGCGAGCCCGTCGACGTCGTCCTCATGGACCTGCAGATGGGCGCCGGCATGGACGGCGTCACCGCGACCGGCAGGATCAGGGCGGGCGAGGCCGGCCAGCCCGCCCCGCCCGTGCTCATTCTCACCACCTACGACTCCGACGCCGATATCCTCGCCGCCGTGGAAGCCGGGGCGAGCGGCTACATGCTCAAGGACGCCCCGCCGGAGCAGATCCGCCAGGCGGTGCTCTCCGCCGCGGCCGGCCAGACCGCGCTGGCGCCCGAGGTGGCCGCCCGGCTGATGGGGCGGATCCGCAACCCCGAACCCGTCCTGTCCACGCGCGAAATCCAGCTCCTGGAGCTGCTCGCCACCGGCCTGGGCAACCGGGCCATCGCCAAGAAGCTGTTCATCTCCGAGGCAACGGTCAAGACCCACCTCGTGCACATCTACGGCAAGCTCGGCGTGGACAACCGCACGGCGGCGATCTCCGTGGCCGCGCAGCGCCGGATCATCCGGCGCTTCTGAGCCGCCCCTTTGACCGGGACGGCGTTCCTGCCCAGTTACCCCGTGCCGGCTTTGTTGTCCGCGGCGGGGAATCCCTGGAATTCCGCGGAACTGCCTTACTCCGGTGGAGTCCACTCCGGAGTAACCGGGCGGGAGCACCGGCACGGGGAGAACTTTGTGACAGCGGGTTTGTCCGCGGTACGGGGCATAATGGCGCGGGTGGGGAAAACATCAAAAATTTCAGCTGTCCTTATTGGTCTTATTCTTGGCGGCTCGCTGGTGGCCTGCGACGACGGCAGCGCCGGCGCTCGTGACGCGGCGAAGCAGCTGGCGTCCGCTGTTTCGGCGCTCGACGTCGGCTCCGTCGCCTTTGACGGCAAGGACCCAGGCGCGGCCAACGAGCAGCTCAACGAGGTATTCAGGGCACTGGACCCGGCCAAGCCCACGGTGGAGAGCGGCGAGCTGACACTGGAGTCCGGGACGGCCACGGTCCCGCTGAGCTACACCTGGAAAATCGGCTCCGGCGAGTGGAAGTACACCACCTCCGCCGAGCTGAAAAAGTCCTCCGACCAGTGGCTGGCCGTCTGGAACCCGGCCACCCTGGTCCCCGGGCTGGCCGAAGGGGAAATCCTCGGCACCTTGTCCCAGTCGCCGTCGCGGGCGGAGATCCTGGGCGCCGGTGACGCCAAACTGGTCACCTACCGGCCGGTCGTGAACGTCGGCATCGACAAACCCCTGCTGGCTTCCGCCGATCCCGCGGCATCCGCCACCCGGCTCGCCCAGCTGGTGGGGGTAGACCCAGCGGCCTACGCCCAGCAGGTCCAGGCGGCCGGCCCCGAGGCCTTCGTTACCGCCATTACCCTGCGCGAGGACGGCCGGACCATCACCGACGATCAGATCGGCGAAGTTCCCGGCGCTCGCGCCATCCGCGACTTCCTGCCTCTGGCACCCACTCGCACCTTCGCCCGCGCCCTGCTGGGTACCGCAGCCGAGGCGAATGCCGAACAGATCGAGAAATCCGGCGGGGCGCTCAAAGCCGGCGACACCACGGGCACCGGCGGCCTGCAGCAGCAGTATGACGAGCAGTTGCGCGGCAGCAACGGAATCCAGGTTTTCGCCGAAAAGGCGGGTCTCACCGCCGAGGAACGGCAGACCTTGCTCAACGGCGGCCGCCGGGCCCTCTTCCAGCTCGAGATGAAGGTGGGAACGCCGCTGAAAACAACGCTGGATCCCAACCTCCAGCAGCTGGCCGAGGACATCCTGGGGAAGGTGGGCCCGGCCTCGGCCATTGTGGCGCTCCGGCCCTCCAGCGGCGCCGTCCTGGCCGCCGCCTCCGGGCCGGGCAGCAACGGCTACGACACCGCACTGCTGGGCCAGTACGCCCCCGGGTCCATCTTCAAGATCGTGGACTCCCTGGCCATGATCCGCACCGGCATGACCCCGGAGTCCACGGTGGAGTGCCCCGCAACCCTGACCGTCGACGGCCGGACCTTCAAGAACGCCGAGGGCTACCCGGCCGCCTCACTGGGATCCGTGACCTTGCGCGACGCCTTCGCGCACTCCTGCAACACCGCGTTCATCAACGCCCGCGACACCGTCAGCCAGGCCCAGCTGGAAGCCGCTGCCACCTCCCTCGGCGTCGCCGTGGAAGCCCCGTCCCTGGGTGCCGGCGCGTTCCTGGGCTCGGTTCCGGGCGAAGCCACGGGGACCGAGCATGCCGCGTCGATGATCGGCCAGGGCAAGGTGCTGATGTCCCCGCTGGCCGCGGCCATCATGGCGGGCTCGGTCGCCAAGGGCGCGCCCGTGTCGCCGCAGCTCGTGCTGAACCCCGGCGCCGATGATGAGGCAGCGGGCGGCGCAGGAGCCACGCCCCCCGCCGGAGCCACGGCGTCGGCTTCCGCCCCGTCCGCCCCGGCCCCGCCCTCCGGCACCCCGGTCGCCGCAGCGGAGGCTGCCGCCCTGGCGGACATGATGCGCGCCGTGGTCACCTCCGGCCACACCGGTTTCCTCGCCTCCGTTCCCGGTGCGCCGGTGGCGGCGAAGACCGGAACGGCCGAGTTCGGCAGCGACAACCCGCCCAAAACCCACGCCTGGATCGTGGCCGTGCACGGGGACCTGGCGGTCGCCGTGTTCGTCGAGGAAGGCGGGCTCGGCGCCACCGTCTCCGGTCCGCTGCTGAAGGAGTTCCTCACCGCCGCGGGCTGAGGCCCCCGACGGGTCCGAACGGCGGCCGTGGGAGGATGGAAGCGTGGCTCATATTGACGTTTCCAACATCGATTACTTCCTCTCCGACGGCACCCAGCTGCTCAACGGCGTGACCTTCAAGGTCCCGGACGGGACCAAGACGGCGCTGATCGGACCCAACGGAACCGGCAAAACGACGCTGTTCCGGATCATCTCCGGCGACCTCATCGCCGACGAAGGCGTGATCGGCCGGTCCGGCAACATGGGCATCATGCGCCAGTTCGTCGGCCAGGTCCGGGACGAATCCACCGTCCGCGACCTCCTCGTCTCCGCCGCGCCGCCCGCGCTGGCCGCCGCCGCCCGCACCGTGGACGCGGCGGAACTGGCCATGGTGGAGCACGACGACGAGCCCTCCCAGATGGCCTACGCGCAGGCCATCGTGGACTGGGGCGACGCCGGCGGGTACGACGTCGAGACCGTCTGGGACGAAGTCTGCATGGCCGCGCTCGGTCTGCCCTTTGACCGCGCGCAGCACCGCCCGGCGTCGAGCCTCTCCGGCGGGGAGCAGAAGCGTCTGGTGCTCGAGGCGCTCTTCGCCGGTCCCGATGAGCTGCTGCTTCTCGACGAACCGGACAACTACCTCGACGTCCCGGGCAAGCGCTGGCTCGAGGCGAAGCTCAACGAGTCGAAGAAGACGGTGTTCTTCATCAGCCACGACCGCGAGCTGCTGAACAACGCCGCGGGCCGCATCGTGACCCTCGAACCGGGCATCAACGGCGCCGGAGCCTGGATCCACGGCGGCGGCTTCGGCTCCTACGTGGACGCCCGCGCGGACCGGAACGCCCGCTTCGAGGAACTCCGGAAGCGCTGGGACGAGGAGCACGTGAAGCTCAAGGAACTCGTCAACATGTACAAGAACAAGGCCGCGTTCCGCTCCGACATGGCCAACCGGTACCACGCCGCGCAGACCCGCCTGGCGAAGTTCCTCGAAGCCGGTCCGCCCGAGGCGCTGCCGATCGAGCAGAACGTGCAGATGCGGCTCAAGGGCGGCCGCACCGCCAAACGCGCCATCGTCGCCGAAAAGCTGGAACTCACCGGCCTGATGAAGCCCTTCTCCACCGAGGTCTGGTTTGGCGACCGCGTCGGCGTGCTGGGCTCCAACGGCTCCGGCAAGAGCCACTTCCTGCGCCTGCTCGCCACCGGGGGCACCGACCCGGAACGTGAGCACCTGCCGGTGTCCGACGTCGACATTGCCGAAGTCCCGCACGACGGCACCGTGAAGCTCGGCGCCCGCATCCGGCCCGGCTTCTTTGCCCAGACGCATATCCGGCCCGACCTGCTGGGCAAGACGCTGCTGGAAATCCTGCACCGCGGCGACGAACACCGCTCGGGGCTGGGGCGCGAGGCCGCGGCCGGCGCCCTCGACGGCTACGGTCTGGCATCGCAGTCGGAGCAGAAGTACGAGTCGCTCTCCGGCGGGCAGCAGGCCCGGTTCCAGATCCTGCTGCTACAGCTCTCCGGCGCCACCCTGCTGCTGCTCGACGAGCCCACGGACAACCTTGACCTGCACTCGGCCGAGGCCCTGGAACGCGCCATCGACCACTTCGAGGGAACGGTCCTGGCTGTCACCCACGACCGCTGGTTCGCCCGGACCTTCGACCGCTTCCTGGTCTTCGGCTCCGACGGCAAGGTCTACGAATCGGCCGAGCCGGTCTGGGACGAAAAGCGCGTCGAGCGCGTCCGCTAACTAGCCAGCCGACACCCGCCGGCCAACAGCAACGCGGGGTCACTTGGCGCCCATTACCGAGAGGTTTTCGGCGCTAAGGATCCTCGCGTTGCTGTGTCGTCAGGGTCTACTCCGGCAGCAGCCCGGACGGCTGCTCGGCCTCCGGGCCGGCGGTTCCTCCCATGGCGGCGACCAGCCGCTCCCGGGCGCGCCCAAGGTGTTCGTCGAGCAGTTCGGCCGCGGCCTCGCCCTGGCCGGCCTTGATCAGTTCCAGGATTTTCTGGTGTTCGGCCTGGATCAGTGCGGTGTCCAGCAGGTGCAGGGACTGGATCCGGACCATGCACAGCCGCACCTCGCCCACGAGCGAGCGGTACATCCTGCTGATCCGTTCATTGCCCACGGCGTCGATCAGGCTGGTGTGGAACCGCATGTCCGGTTCGACGACGTCGAGCGGAGCGCCGGACTGTACCGCCGCGATGTCGCGGTTGGCCTGCACCGCCGCCGCCGGCACGTCCCTGGTGCGTGCGAGCCGGCGGAGCACTTCGCTCTCCAGATACGCGCGGGCCAGGTAGATGTCCCGCACCGAGTCCGGGCCGAGTTCGACCACCCGGGCGGTTTTATGGGTCCCCCGGTCCAGCAGCCCCTCGGCCACGAGCTTCTCGATCGCGGCCTTCGCCGTGGGCCGCGCCACGTCGTAGGCGGAGGCGACCTCTGACTCCGTCAGGGCATCCCCGGATCCAAGCTCACCGGCAAAGATCCGGCTCCGCAGATCCGAGGCGACCGCGTCCACGATCGAGACTGCTGCGATTCGCCCGGCCACCGGACCTCCCTTCCCGTCAAGAGTTTTCTTGATTCAATCCCCATCTTGCCAGACAAGACAACAAGTCTCTCTTGACGATCATGTGTACTTGTAAGACAATCGAAGGGCGCCACGGTGTTGTGACGCCTAACACAATCTGGAGACTCATGTTTCAGCAGATCCTCGACCCCATTGCCGGGTCCCTAGTGATTTCAGCCCTTTGCGCGGCGCTTCCGCTCGTCCTGCTCTTCGTCCTCCTGGGCGTCTTCAAGGTGAAGGCCCCCATGGCTGCACTGGCCGGACTGGCCCTGTCGCTGGTGCTGGCCATCGTCGGCTGGCAGATGCCGGTGAACCAGGCATTGAGCGCCACCGCGGCCGGTATCTTCTACGGCCTGTTCCCGATCCTGTGGATCCTCGTCAATGCGCTCTGGATCTACCGGCTCACCGTGGCCACCCCGTGGTTCGAAGTGCTGGGACGCACCATCCGTTCCATCTCGAACGACCTGAGAATCCTGTCCATCCTGATCGCCTTCTGCTTCGGTGCCCTGCTGGAGTCCCTGGCCGGATTCGGCGCCCCGGTGGCGATCTCCGCCGCCATGCTGATGGCTGCCGGCATGAAACCGCTGAAGTCCGCCGTGGTCTCGCTGCTGGCCAATACCGCTCCCGTGGCCTTCGGCGCGATGGCCGCGCCCATCATCGCCCTGAACGGTGTCACGGGACTGCCACTGCATGATCTGTCCTCCATGGCCGGACGCCAGACGCCGTTCATCGCCCTGATCGTTCCGCTGCTGCTGGTGTTCATCGTCGACGGCCGGCGCGGCGTGAAGCAGACCTGGCCCGTGGCCCTGGTGGCCGGCGTCGCCTTCGGCTTGGCCCAGTTTGTGACCTCCAACTACTTCGCCGTCGAACTCACCGACGTTGTCGCCGCCGTCGTGACAGTCGCCGCCGTGCTGCTGATGCTCAAAGTCTGGCAGCCGAAGGAGATCGTAGGCGTCGAAGGTGCCGTCGAGGGCGCCCCGGAGTCCGCACACGCCGCCGTCGCCGTGACGGCCGGCTCCCGTGGCGCCGGGTCCGGCGCCGGGGCCACCGCCGGCTCCGCCGCAGCGACCACGGTGCCCACCGACAACACCCGGCCCGAACCCCGGCAGATCTGGATGGCGATCGCCCCCTACCTGATCATCATCGCCGTGTTCTCGGTCGCCCAGCTGCCGTTCGTCAAGACCTGGCTGGGCCAGGTCGGCAGCGTGACGTTCGCCTGGCCCGGCCTGGACATCACCGACTCGGCCGGAAAGCCGGTCGCGGCCACCAAGTTCAAGCTCGACCACCTCAAGGCGACCGGTACCCTGCTGCTGTTCTCCGGTCTGCTGACCATGGTGCTGTACAAGGTCACCGCTTCACAGGGGCTGCGGATCTACCGGGACACCCTGGTCCAGCTGCGCTGGACGATCGTCACCGTGACCGCCGTCCTGGGCCTGTCCTTCGTAATGAACCTCTCCGGCCAGACCACCACCCTGGGTTTCGCGCTGGCTTCCGCGGGCGGCTTCTTCGCCATCCTCTCGCCGCTGATCGGATGGATCGGCGTCGCCCTCACCGGCTCCGACACGTCCTCCAACTCCCTGTTCGGCCAGATGCAGGCCACCGCTGCGGAGCAGACCGGCCTGTCTCCGGTGCTGATGGCCGCCTCCAACTCCTCTGCCGGCGTGATGGGCAAGATGCTGTCCCTGCAGAACCTGGCCGTTGCCGCCGCCGCCGTCGGCCTGGACGGCGCGGAGGGGACGCTGTTCCGCAAGCTGATCGGCTGGAGCCTGGGCCTGCTGGCGCTCATCACCGTGCTGATCTTCCTGCAGTCCACCCCCGTACTGGGCTGGATGGTCCCCTGATGGCCCCCCTGGACCTGGCAGCCCTCCGCTTGGCGGTGCAGGACCCTGCCCAGGTGAAGACCCGGGCCATCGACCTGCACGCCAATGCCCATGATGCCTCGCATTTCCTGCTCATCCCGCAGGCTGTTGTCACGGCCGGGAGCGCTGCCGAGGTCGGCGGACTGCTGCGCGCCAGCGCCGCCCAGGGCGTGCCGCTGACCTTCCGCTCCGGCGGGACCAGCCTGAGCGGCCAGGCGGTCACCGACGGCGTGCTCGTGGACGTCCGCCGCAACTTCAGGGATATCGAGGTGCTCGACGACGGCGCGCGGGTCCGCGTCCAGCCCGGCGTCACCGTGCGGGCGCTCAACGCGAGACTTGCCCGCTACGGCCGGAAGTTCGGCCCCGATCCGGCGAGCGAGGCGGCGTGCACCATCGGCGGCGTCGTTGCCAACAACTCCTCCGGCATGAATTGCGGCACCGTGGACAACACCTACCGCACCCTGGAGTCGCTGACCGTGGTCCTGCCCTCCGGCACAGTCATCGACACCGGGGCGGCGGACGCCGACCGGAAGCTCCGCGCCCTCGAGCCGGAACTCTACGAAGGACTGGCCCGGCTGGCCGAGCGGGTCCGGAACAACGCCGACTCCGTGGACAGGATCAGGCAGCAGTTTTCCATGAAGAACACCATGGGCTACGGGCTGAACTCCCTGCTGGACTTCCGGACCCCGGTGGACATCATGGCCCACCTGATCGTCGGCAGCGAAGGCACGCTGGGCTTCGTGGCCGAGGCGGTGTTCCGCACCATCCCGCGGCTCCAGCACGCGGCGGCGGGCCTGCTGGTGTTCCCGGATCTGGAGGCCGCCAACGCGGCCCTGCCCGCCCTCGTCGAAACCGGAGCCGCCACGATTGAGCTGATGGACGCCTTGTCGCTCAAGGTGGGCCAGGCGCTCAAGGGAACTCCCGCCGTCGTGCAGGACCTGACGGTCCGGGACCACGCCGCCCTGCTTGTGGAATACTCCGCCGGCAGCGCCGGGCCCCTGGCGGAACTCCAGGGCAGCGGCGAGGCCATCCTGCCGGGCCTCGGGTTGTCCGCCCCCGCCCGGTTCACCGGCGACGCCCGGGAACGCGGCCAGCTCTGGCAATTGCGCAAGGGCCTCTACGCCTCGGTGGCCGGGGCGCGGCCCCAGGGCACCACGGCGCTGCTGGAAGACATTGTGGTTCCGGTCCCGGTGCTGGGCCGCACCTGCCGGGAACTGATCCGGCTCTTCGACAAATACAACTACAGCAACAGTGTGATCTTCGGCCATGCCAAGGACGGCAACGTCCACTTCATGCTCACCGACGGCTTCGCCACCGCGGCCGAACTCGACCGCTACAGCGCCTTTACCGAAGACATGGTGGACCTGGTCCTGGCCGAAGGTGGATCCCTGAAGGCCGAGCACGGGACCGGGCGCGTCATGGCCCCGTACGTGCGCCGGCAGTACGGCGATGAGCTCTACGACGTCATGCGCAGCATCAAGCGGCTCTTCGACCCTGCCGCGATGCTCAACCCGGGCGTCCTGATGGACGAGGATCCGATGGCGCACCTCCGGCACATTAAAACGGCGCCGCCCGTCGCCGAGGAAGTGGACCGCTGCGTCTCCTGCGGCTACTGCGAGCCTGTGTGCCCGAGCAAGGACATCACCCTGACCCCGCGTCAGCGGATCGTCACGCTGCGCGCCATCGAATCGGCCCGGCTGGCCGGGGACACGGCGCTGGTCAAGGAACTGGAAAAAGACTACGAATACGAGTCCGTGGACACCTGCGCCGTGGACGGGATGTGCCAGACCGCCTGCCCGGTGGACATCAATACCGGATCGCTCGTGAAGCGCCTGCGGAAGGCCGACGCCGGCCCGCTCGCCAACGGGGCGTGGAGCGCCGCCGCCAAGCACTGGGAAGGCGTCACCCGGGGTGCTTCGCTGGCGCTGACGGTCGTCGACAAGCTCCCGGCCGCCGCCATCGCCCCGCCCAACAAGGCTGCCCGGGCGTTGCTCGGTGCAGACACCGTGCCGCTGTATTCCGCCGAGCTGCCGGGCGGCGGTTCCGTGCGGAAACGTCCGACGCCGGCGGGCGCGGTTGATGCTGTCTACTTCCCGGCCTGCGTCGGCACCATGTTCGGACCCGCCGGGGCAGGTCAGGGCACCGGGGGACGCGGCGTCCAGTACAGCTTCGAACAGCTCTGTGCCCGGGCCGGGCTCACCCTCCTGGTCCCGGACGGCATCGACGGGCTGTGCTGCGGCACCCCCTGGTCCTCGAAGGGCATGGCCGCCGGCCAGGAAACGATGCGGGAGAAGACCCTGGCCGCCCTCCGGGAGGCAACCCGGGACGGCGAGCTTCCGATCGTCTGCGATGCGTCCTCCTGCACCGAGGGCCTGCGCCAGGCCGTGGAGTCGGACATCCCCGCGGCCGGGCAGCATGCCCTGCGCATGGTGGACGCCGTGGACTTCGCCGCGGAACGGATCCTGCCCTCGCTGCCCGACCACGCGAAGCTGGAGTCGCTGGCCCTCCACCCCACCTGCTCCTCCACCCGGCTGGGCCTCAACGACGCCCTCGGTGCCGTCGCCGGCGCCGTCGCCGACCGGGTCGAGGTCCCGGAAAACTGGGGCTGCTGCGCGTTCGCCGGCGACCGGGGCATGCTGCACCCGGAGCTGACGGCCTCGGCCACCGCGAAACAGGCCGCAGAGGTGGCGGACATGGGCGCGGCCGCGCACGCCTCGTGCAACCGGACATGCGAACTGGGCATGACCCGGGCCACGGGTGCCCAGTACCGCCACGTGCTGGAGCTGCTGGAGGAAGTCACCCGCTGACCAGGACGCTCCCTCACGTCCTGCACGGAAGACGCCAACGCTCCCTCAGCTGATGAGAGAGCGTTGGCGTTTTTCATGCGAAACGTGAGGGAGCATTGGGCTATTTGAAGGATCTGCGCCCGGTTTCGGTGCCGTCCGGGGCCCCAATGGTCCATTCGAGGGTCTTGCCGCCAGAGTGCATTCGCGCAATAAATGATTAAATGATCACGGTCCATTAGCATTTGTTCATGACAACTGAGGAGCGCCACCGCCGCATCGGCGAGCTTTTGCGCCACCGGGAGCAGGTGTCGGTCGATGAGCTCATGGCCGAATGTGGCGCCTCCGGCGCGACGATCCGGCGCGACCTGGACGTGCTTGCGCTCCACGGCGTTCTCCGCCGGGTCCACGGCGGGGCCCGGAGCCTGGTGCTGCGCGGCGAGAACCCCGAGTACGGGCAGCGCGAGATCGAGGACCACGCCGCCAAGGTCCGGATTGCGGCCGGGGTGGCCGCCCTGCTGCAGGACCGCCGGCACGTCTGGCTGGACAGCGGCACCACGGCGACCGAGGTCGCCCGGCAGTTGCGGCAGCGCGACATGACCCTGATGCCGATGTCGTTGCGGGCCGTCAACGCGCTGACCGACGGCGGTCCGGCCGCCGGCCGGCATCCCGAACTGCTGCTCCCTGGCGGACGCCTGATCGCCGGGGAACAGTCCTTCCGCGGGCCCATGACGGAATCCAACATCCGGTCGCTGCGGTTTGACACGGCTGTGCTCACGCCCTGCGCGCTGAACCTTGAAGACGGGCTCCTGGCCCATGACCTCGACGATGCGGCGGTGAAACGCGCCGGACTGGAATCCGCGGGCAGGGTGATCGTCGCCTGCTCCGGCAGCAAGTGGAACGCCAGCGCCGTCGCGCTCGTCGCGCCCCTGGACGCCGTGGATGTCCTGGTCACCGACAAGCAGCTCAGTACCGCAGAACTTGCCCAGCTCACGCAACACTCGGTGGAAGTAGTGATCGTATGACCAAGACGGCAACCCGCCCGCAGCTCAATGCCGCAGCCGCGGCAACCTTCCTGATTTTCGGGATCAACGGGCTCGTGTTCGCCAGTTGGGCCGCCCGCATCCCTGCAGTGACGGACATCCTGGACATCTCCTCGGGGCAGATGGGAACCCTGCTGCTGTGCGTGGCGGCGGGCTCGCTGATAGCACTGCCCACCGCCGGCCATGTGGTGGGCCGGATCGGGACGGCCAATGCGGTGCGGGCCGCCGGCCTCGTCGCCGCCGCGGCCGGCGTCGGCGTGGCGCTGGCCCTGCTGGCCGAGTCCATCCCCGGGACCGCCATCGCGCTGTTCTTCTTCGGCATGGGCATCGGGCTCTGGGACGTGTCCCAGAACATCGAAGGCGCCGACGTCGAACACCAGCTCGGGCGTACCATCATGCCGCAGTTCCACGCCGCCTTCAGCGGGGGTGCCTTCCTGGGCGCACTGATCGGCGCCGGCCTGGCCGGACTCGGCGTCGGGCTCCCGGCGCACCTGCTGGTGATCGCCGCCATCGTGGCCGCCGTGACCCTGGCTGCGCCACGCTACTTCCTGCCGCACATCCCGGCTCCCGTGCCGGTGGCCGGGGAAGCCAGGGAATCCAAGGGCCGCTCGGCCTGGCGGGACGGGCGGACGCTGCTGATTGGCGTCGTGGTGCTGGGTGCGACGCTTACCGAAGGCGCCGGCAACGACTGGATCGCGAAGGCCGCCGTGGACGGCCTGGACGCCACGGAAGCGACGGGTGCGCTGCTGTTCGCGGCCTTTGTCCTGGCCATGACCGCGGTGCGCTTCTTCGGCGGACGGGCGATCGACGCCTACGGCCGCGTGCCTGTGCTCCGTGCCAGCATGGCCGCCGCCGCCGCAGGGCTGGGGCTCTTCGTGCTGGCCGGTGACATCTGGATGGCCACAGCCGGCGCTGTGCTCTGGGGGGCGGGGGCCGCCCTGGCGTTCCCGATGGGCATGTCCGCTGCGGCCGACGATCCCAGGCAGGCAGCCGCCCGCGTGTCAGTGGTCTCCACGATCGGGTACGTCGCCTTCCTGGCCGGGCCCCCGCTGCTGGGCTACCTCGGTGACCTGATCGGAATCCGGCTGGCGCTGCTGGCCATCATGGTCCCGATCCTGGGTGCGCTTCTGCTCGCCGGCGCCGCGAAGCCCTTGCGCGCCAACTAAGCAGGCGACCGACGTCTCGATTCTCCTGAATGCATGCGTTCTGGGAGAGCAACCAGAGCAGGAGCGCCAGCGGGACTGCCAGGCACACGCCGCCCAAGGTGTCCACGAGCCAGTGGGCCGACAAGTACGTGCGGCTGACCATCATGGCCAGAACCCCGAACCCTGCGAGTACCCATGCCCAGGCGCGGCCCACCAGAAGGGCCACGACCACCAGAAACGCCGCGCTGCTCGCGACATGTCCTGAGGGAAAGGAGCCTGTGTCAGTCAGGACCACAGTGTTCTCCGGCCGGTCACGGAGAATGCCCGCCTTGAGGATCTGTGTGAATATCAGGACGGCGATGCCGGCCGCGGCGGCGAAGATGGCCATCTGCGTGCGTCTCCGCAGGAGCAGGGCCGCAACAAGCACCCCGTGGAGCGCCAGGACGCCCCGGTAGCCGGCTACATTCAGGAAGGCATTGACACCGTCCCAGAACGGACTGCGCAGTGACGTGATCCAGCGGGCCCAGGCTTCGTCCAGGACCTGGAACGGGGGCAGCCTCACGTCCGCCAGCAGCATTCCCCCGAGGACCACACCGAGCACGAGCATGGCGGTGCTCGCCGCCAGCACGAGGCCAGGTGACAATCGCTGAGGGTCCAGCACTCGCGTCATCGCCTCATCATAGCCAACCGGCTCCCCGGCGGCCGGGACCAGACAGCCGCAGGACATCTTCCTGCCTGACGCGCCTGACTGTTTGCCGTCCCGTCCCGGCAGTAAGGTGGTCGAATGCGCAGCATGCTGAGGAAGGCGCCGAGCCGCCTGGGGAAACTCGACCGGAAACTTGTCCGCGCCGTGTCCGGCCTCCCCGGGGGCACTCATGACGACTTCTTCCGGCAGCTGTCCGCCGCGGCGAACAAGGGCAAGCTCTGGTTTGCCATCGCCGCGGTGATGGCACTCTTCCCCGGCACGACGCGACGTGCCGCCCTGCACGGTCTGCTGGCGCAGGCCGTCGCGTCCGCGGTCACCAATCTCGGGTTCAAGACCCTGCTGCCGCGGGCCCGCCCGCTGCCGGAGCATCTTCCGGTGTTCAGGTTTGTCCATCCCCAGCCCACGAGTTCCTCCATGCCTTCGGGCCACTCCGCCTCGGCCGTGGCATTCGCCCTCGGCGCCGCTCTCGTGCGGCCTGCCGTCGGCGCCGCCCTGGCCCCCCTCGCGGCGGGCGTCGCATATTCCCGGGTCCATACCGGCGCCCACTGGCCCTCGGATGTGTTCTTCGGATCGGCGATCGGCGCGGGCGCCGCCCTTGTGACGCGTAAATGGTGGCCCGTTCGGCCGCCAATTCCCGGGATCCAGCGGAGCGCTGTGAAAACAGCGGAGCTTCCGGAAGGCGAGGGCCTCGGCATCGCCGTGAACACGCTGGGCGGCTCCTACGCGGAGGAGACCGCAGCCGCGCTCCACAAGGTATTCCCCAAAGCGTATATAAAAGAAGTTGCCCAGGACGAGGACCTCGCGGAGGAGATCGCCCGCGTGGCCGGCCGGCCCGGGGTCGTGGCACTGGGCGTCTGGGGCGGCGACGGAACGATCGGCACGGCAGCCGCGACCGCCGTCGAGCATTCCCTCCCGCTCCTGGTCCTTCCGGGCGGCACCCTCAACCATTTCGCCAGGGACGCCGGCATCCCGAACCTCACGGCCGCCGTCGAGGCCGCGTCGCGCGGCGAAGCGGCACGGGCGGACGTCGGGCTGGTGGCCGTGGAGCGCGGACTCCCCGACAGCCCCGAGCTGTTGCACCTGACGATGCTCAACACTGCGAGCATCGGCCTTTACCCTAATCTGGTCCGCAGACGCGAACTGCTCCAGCCGGCCTTGGGGAAGCCCCTGGCCGGCGTCGTCGCGATGTTGCGGACCTTCGCCGCCGGGACGCCCACCACCCTGATCGTCGACGGGGTCCGGCACAAACTGTGGATCCTCTACATCGGCCGCGGACGGTACTACCCCCGCGACCACGCCCCGCTGGTCCGCCCGGTCCTGGACGATGGTGTCTTCGACCTGCGCATGATCACCGCCGACGAATCCTTCGCCCGGCTCCGGCTGCTGTGGTCCGTGCTGACCGGAACCGTCGCCACCTCCCGGATCACCCACCTCAGTGAATCCAGCAGCATCCGGGTGGAACCGGGGGACACCAGCATGGTCCTCGCCGTCGACGGGGAGGTCATGCCCGGGGTGCGCGGCGTCGAATTCTCAGTGACGCCCGGCGCCCTGACCTACTACTCCCCGGCATCCTGACTGCCGCTCTGTCATCCTCCCGGACTACCCTGATTCGACCCTGAATCATCCCTGAGACCGGCGAAACCGACCCTCCGCCTCGGTAGCGTGGTGTGTAAACCATCCCCACTGCTAGGTAAAGGAACGCTTCCATGATCGAAGCACGAGGCCTGACCAAGGTTTACGGCGAAAAAACCGCCGTCGCCGGAGTCAACTTCACCGTCGAAGCCGGCCGGGTCACCGGCTTCCTGGGCCCTAACGGGGCCGGCAAATCCACCACCATGCGCATGATCATGGGGCTGGACCGGCCGACGTCGGGCTCCGTCACCGTCAACGGCGTGCCGTTCGACCGCCACCACGCGCCGCTGCGCGACGTCGGCGCCCTGCTGGACGCCAAAGCTGTCCACACCAGCCGCTCGGCCTACAACCACCTCCTGGCGATGGCTGCCACGCACAGCATCCCCAAGAAGCGGGTGCATGAAGTCATCGAAATGACGGGCCTGGCCGAGGTGGCCAAGAAGAAGGTCGGCGGCTTCTCGCTCGGTATGGGACAGCGGCTGGGGATCGCCGCGGCGCTGCTCGGGGACCCGCAGACCGTCATCCTGGACGAGCCCGTCAACGGCCTGGATCCGGAAGGCGTTGTCTGGGTCCGCAACCTCGTCAAGTACCTGGCCTCCGAGGGCCGTACCGTGTTCCTGTCCAGCCATTTGATGAGCGAAATGGCCGTCACCGCGGACCACCTGATTGTGATCGGACGCGGCAAAATCATCGCCGACGCCCCCATCCAGGACATCATCAACGGCAAGGGCCGGATCCGTACCCGCGTCCGCACCGATCAGCCGGACCAGCTGATGCAGCTACTCGCGGGGGACGGCGTCTCCGTGGAATTGCAGGACAAGGAACTGCTTGAGGTCACGGGCCTGGATCCGCGCCGGATTGCCCGCGCGGCCCTCGACAGCCACGTCATGATCTACGAACTCACCCCGCTGCAGGCCAGCCTCGAGGAGGCATACATGGAGCTGACCAAGGATGAGGTCGAATACCACTCGCTGATCACCACGGGCGGCCACGCCCCCGTCCCGTCCGGAGGCAACTAAGCCATGAGCTTCACCACTCTTGAACCCACCCCGCCAAGCCGCGGCGCGCACACCGGCACGGCAAACGACACGGCAGTTAACCGCGCGGGAGACAGCCTCAGCACCGGCCCCGGCCCCGGCTTCCATCGCGTGCTGAACTCGGAATTCATCAAGTTCCGCACTCTCCTGTCCACGCTGATCCTGCTCGGCTGCACCGTCCTGGTGGTCGTGGGCTTCGGTGCCCTGTCCGCCTGGGGCACGGGACAGTTCGCCGAGGCTGCCGCCACCGACCCGGACGCGGCCGCCGCCTTCGCCGCCCAGGGCGGGGACCTCGCCGTGGGCGTTCCCACATCCGGAATCGCGTTTGCTCAGCTGATCCTGGGCTCGCTCGGGGTGCTGCTGATGAGTTCCGAGTTCACCACGGGCATGGCCCGCTCCACTTTTGCGGCCGTCCCCAAGCGGATTCCGGCGTTCGCTGCCAAGTTGCTTGTGGTCATGGTGACGGCGTTCTTCCTCACCGCGGCCTCCGTATACCTGGCCGGTCTGGTGTCGTTGCCGATCCTGGACAACTACAACCTCGAGCTGGACCTCTCCAGCTCGCAGTCTGTGAAGATGCTGCTCGTCAACAGCCTCTACGTCGCCGCCGTCGCCGCCATCGGGATGGCCCTGGGCTCGCTCATCCGCAACTCCGCCGGCGGCATCATGAGCCTCGTCGGGCTGTTCTTTGTGGCCCCGATCGCCTTTCAGCTGATCCCGGGTGACTTCTTCGTCGAGGCCCGCAAGTACCTGCCCGGCAACACGGTAGAACCGATGATCGCCGTGCAGCACCTCCCGGACACCCTGGAAGCCTGGCAGGCCGCCCTGGTGCTGGGCGCCTGGGTGGTCGTCCCCGTAGTCCTGGCCGCCGTGCTGCTCAAAAAGCGGGACGTGTAGTCCGCTCGTGCTCACCGTCTAGGCTCAGAGCATGATCGATGCAGTTTCAGTGAAGGACGCGCCGGCCGGCCGGGCCGACGCGTCCCTCGCTGAAATCACCGCCCGGCGCCGGGGCCGGGTCCGGGGCTACCTGTTCCAGTATCCGCGCGCCATGGATGCGGTTGTGGTGGCCTGCTACCTGCTGCTTGTCACCCCGACGGCGGTGGAGTCAGTGCTCGACGGCGTCTGGCCGGTCGCGCTGCTGCTCGCGGCGGCCGCGGCGGCGCTGGTGTTCCGGCGGAGCGGCCCGGTACCGGTGGTGGCCGTCGTGGCGGTGCTGGAGCTGGGGGTGACCCTGCTCCACCCTTGGGGCTCCAACGTCTCGGCCGGGCTGTGGTTCGCGCTCTACGCCGTGGCGGAGGCGCGCAGCCGCCGGTTCGCGCTGGTCTGCCTGGCGGCCGCCACTGCACCGCTGATTTCCCTGTACTTCCTGCTGGCAGTTGGCCCGCTGGATGGCCGGCTGCCGGACATGGGCGTGAATACGCCCGAGAACTTCCAGCTGATCACCAGCATCGCCGCCGCGGTCAGCATCACCCTCTCCAACGTCATCGCCACCGGGCTCGGCGTCTCGGTCCGGCAGCGGCGCGAGCACGAGCACGAGATTTCCGCCTGGGCCGCCAGGGCAGCGCAACTCGGGTCGGTCACCGAACGCAACCGCATCGCCCGCGAAATGCACGACGTCGTGGCGCACTCGCTCACGGTGATGGTCAGCCTGGCGGACGGGGCCGCCGTCGTGGTCAAAAAGGACCCGGCGCGGGCGGCGGAGGTCCTCGGGGAACTCTCCCGCACCGGCCGCACCGCACTGGCGGACATGCGGCGCGTTCTGGGCGTGCTGCGGGACGACTCGGCCCCGGGGCAGGCTCCGCGCGGTCCGCTCGCGGCTGCGGACAGCCTGGGCAAACTGCTTGAGGGCTTCCGCACGGCGGGGCTCCCGCTGCACTACACGCACACCGGCCCCTCGCTCCCGGACGACGCCGCGTTCCAGTTGACGGTCTACCGGATCGTGCAGGAGTCCCTGACGAATGTGCTGCGCTACGGCCGCTCGCTGGGCCGCGTGGACGTGGCGATAGCCCGGGTTGGCCCCGCCGTGACCATCGACGTCGTCGACGACGGCAAGGGCACCGTTGACTCCGGCGGTTCGGCCGCGGCGCCGGGAAAAGGGAAGTCCCCCGGGTCCGTGGGGACGGGCCGGGGTCTGGCCGGAATGCGGGAACGGGCACGAATCTACGCGGGCACCGTGGACGCAGGGCGGAGCGCGGAACACGGCTGGCGGGTGCACGCCGTCCTGCACTGGAACGGCGAGAACGGAAATAGGGGCACATGAGCGAAGGGGAAGCAATGAGCGAGACCGGACCGATCCGCATCCTGCTGGTGGACGACCAGCCGCTCCTGAGGATGGGCTTCCGCCTGATTCTGGAGGGGGAGGACGACCTGGGAATTGTGGGCGAGGCGTCCGACGGCGCCGAAGCGATCCGCCAGGTCCGCGAGCTAGCGCCTGACGTCGTGCTGATGGACGTGCGGATGCCGGTGCTGGACGGGATCGCGGCCACGCGGGCCATCAGCGCATCCGGGGCCCACGCGAAGATCATCATCCTCACCACCTTCGACCTCGACGAATACGCGTTCGCCGGGCTCCAGGCCGGCGCCTCGGCCTTCCTGCTCAAAGACGTGGCGCCCGTCGAACTGATCAGTGCCGTCCGGGTCGTGGCGAGCGGAGACGCAGTCGTGGCGCCGCGCATCACCCGGCGGCTGCTGGAGACGTATGTCCGGGGCAACGGGCCCGGTCCGGAGGCCGGGGGCGCCCCCGGCGGGTCCGCGCCCGGCGGTGCCCCCGCCGGGGTCCGGGCGGCGAGGGACCCGCTGCTGGGGGACCTCACCCCGCGCGAAACCGAGATGCTCGGGGCGATGGCCGAGGGGCTCTCCAACGCCGAGATTGCGCACCGGTACTTCCTGTCCGAAGCCACGGTCAAGACACACGTGCGGCGGATCCTCACCAAGCTCCATCTGCGCGACCGGGTCCAGGCCGTCGTGTACGCGTACGAGACCGGCCTGGTGGTGCCCAGCAACGCCGACTACTGAGCTCGGGGCAGGGCTGACCGACCCGGGAGTCCGAAGCAGTGGTTTCAGGCACATTTCCAAATTGCCCGTGAGGCAACTTCCTTTGCTTCCTTGGCCTCTTAGCTGGAGTTCTGCCCGGACTGGGCCTCCGTCATTTGTGGGACTGCACAGAACGGGCGCTTCCCCGCCCGGTCTAGGGTGAAACGTCAATGTGGTCCGCCGCACAAGTTTCACGATCCACCCGCGGACCCGAACAATCCACGAAGGACGGCGCTTCATGCAGGCTGACCAGCAGCTCTCCAAATCCCTGAAACCCAGGCATCTGTCCATGATCGCCATCGCGGGGGTGATCGGAGCCGGCCTGTTTGTCGGCTCCGGCGCGGCGATCCAGCAGGCGGGTCCCGGCATCCTGGTCGCGTACACGGCGGCAGGCCTCGTTGTCATCCTGGTCATGCGCATGCTCGGCGAAATGGCGGCGGCCAATCCGGAAACGGGCTCGTTCTCGACATATGCGGACAAGGCATTGGGACGGTGGGCAGGATTCAGCATCGGCTGGCTGTATGCCTGGTTCTGGATTATTGTGCTAGGCATCGAGGCCACGGCCGGTGCGGCGATCATGCACCGCTGGGTGCCCGGGATCGACCAGTGGATCTGGGCGCTGCTGCTGATGGTGGTCCTGACCCTGACCAACCTGGGGTCGGTAAAGTCCTTTGGCGAGTTTGAGTTCTGGTTCGCCTCCATCAAGGTCGCAGCGATCGTGCTGTTCCTACTCTTCGGCGCCGCGGCAATCCTGGGCCTCATCCCGGGCGTCCCGGCTCCTGGGGTGAGCAACCTGCTGGAAAACGGCGGCTTTATGCCCAACGGGCCCGGCGCCGTGCTGGCCGGCATCCTTGTGGTCGTGTTCTCCTTCTTCGGCGCTGAAATCGCCACCATCGCCGCCGGTGAATCCGAAAACCCCGTCGACGCGGTCAAGAAGGCCGTGAAGTCCACTGTCTGGCGCATCCTCGTCTTCTACATCGGCTCCATTGCGATCGTGGTCACCCTCCTGCCGTGGAACTCCGCGTCCGTGGCCAAGAGCCCCTATGTTGCGGTGATCGAGCTGTACGGCATTCCCGGTGCCGGCACCATCATGGACATCGTGGTACTCACTTCCGTGCTCTCGTGCCTCAACTCCGGCCTGTACACCGCCAGCCGGATGCTGTTCTCGCTGTCCCGCCGCGGCGACGCGCCGCGGTCATGGATGCGGATCTCCAGGCGCGGCGTACCGGCCGCCGCCGTCCTGGCCTCCACCGTGGTGGGATTCATCACCGTCGGCCTGAACTACATCGCCCCCGACACCGTGTTCCTGTTCCTGGTCAACACCTCGGGCGCCATCGCCCTGTTCGTCTGGCTCGTGATTGCCGGCTCGCAGCTGATCCTGCGCCGCCGGATGGGCGCCGCGGCAAAGGACCTCCAGTTGAAGATGTGGCTGTTCCCCTACCTGACCTGGGTCGCCATCATCAGCATCGTCGCCCTGCTGGTCGGCATGGTGGTGCTGGAGTCCACCCGTGAGTCGCTGCTGCTCTCCCTGGCCCTCGCCGCCGTCGTGGTCGGTATCGGCCTGTGGCGCTACCGCAAGACCGGCGGGAAGTCCCCGGCGACCGGCGGCGGCAGTACCGCAGTTGATAGCGGGGCGCCCGCCGAAGACGCCACCGTGGGCGCCGGCCCGGCGTCATAGCTCCCAGCTCGGCCCTGACCCCTCAGTACCACGGGACATGCCCAGTCCTGCCGCGCTGCAGTGGACATAGTGGCATTATGTCCACTCGGCGCGGCAAGGGGCGGACATGTCCAGCGGGCCGGGCGGGACATGCCCAGTCCTAGGCACACACGGAGGGCACGTCCCGCGGCTAGCCGGCACCCGGGCTGTTCCGGCGCAAGCCACAGCGGGTTCACAGGAAGGGCCTAGCCAGGGCATAGTGCGTTGGGGTTCCATGAACGCATGACCCCTCCCCCGCAGCAGCCCCCGCACGAGCCGCATCCCGACCACGACCGCGGGCTGGAATTCGACCTCTCCACCCTCCTGAGCCGCCGGTCGCTGGGCATGTTCCTCGGTGCAGGCACGGCCGCAGCCCTGGCCGCCTGCACGCCGGGCGGCTCCTCAGCGGGTGCCGCGTCGGCCACGGCGCCGGCTTCCTCCGGAACCGCCGCAGCCACCAGCACGCCTTCAGCTTCCGCGTCCCCCACACTGACCCGCGCCATCGCCGAGTGCGGCGTCGAAATCCCGGAGGAAACCGCCGGACCATACCCCGGCGACGGCTCCAACGGCCCCAACGTCCTGGCAGCCTCGGGCGTGGTCCGGCAGGACATCACCTCCAGCTTCGGCACCTCCAGCACCATGGCCGACGGCGTGCCGCTCACCGTCACGCTGACCCTGCTTGACAACGTCAACGGCTGCGCGCCCCTGGCCGGGGCCGCCGTCTATGCCTGGCACTGCGACAAGGACGGCAAGTACTCCATGTACGACGCCGGACTGAAGGATGAGAACTACCTCCGCGGCGTCCAGCAGGCCGACGCCAACGGCCAGGTCACCTTCCAGACCATCTTCCCCGGTGCGTACAGCGGCCGCTGGCCGCACATCCACTTCGAAGTCTTCGAGTCCATGGACAACGCGACGGCGGCCGGGCAGGTCCTCGCCGTGTCCCAGGTCGCCCTGACCGACGCCGCCTGCAAGGAGGTCTACGCCTCGGCCGGATATGAATCCAGTGCCCGGAACTTCCCCCGGACCACGCTGAAGTCGGACAATGTCTTCGGCGACGACGGCGGCATCTATCAGCTCGCCACGATGACCGGATCGGTGTCCGGCGGGTACTCGGCCGGACTCAACGTCACCGTCTAGGCACCCGTCCGGCCAGCGGCACGGCGCTAGACTCGGAGCCATGCCCTCAGAGTCCAGTGCCGCAGCCCACATCCAGGACCTCGGCGCGTACGTCACCGCGTCGCCGTCGAGCTTCCATGCCGTCCACGAGGCCGCCCTCCGGCTGGGCGAGGCAGGATTCACCGCCCTCGATGAACTCCAGCCCTGGGACGCGGCCGACGGCGGCGGCGCCGGGAAGTTCTACATGGTCCGCGACGGCGCGATCATCGCCTGGGTGACGCCGGCGTCGGCCGGTCCGACCACCGGCTTCAACATCCTGGGCGCCCACACCGATTCGCCGTCGTTCAAGCTCAAGCCCAAACCCACCACTGGCAAGTTCGGCTGGCTGCAGGCCGGCGTCGAGGTCTATGGCGGCCCGCTGCTCAACTCCTGGCTGGACCGCGAACTGCAGCTTGCCGGACGGCTGGTGATGCGGGACGGCACCCGGCACCTCACCGCCACCGGGCCGCTGCTGCGGTTTCCGCAGCTGGCCGTCCACCTGGACCGCGCCGTGAACGAGGGGCTGGCCCTGGACAAACAGCAGCACATGAACCCGGTCTACGGGCTCGGCGACCCGGCGGGCGAGGACCTGCTGGGGCTGCTGGCGGACCGGGTGGTCGGCGCGGACGTGGACGCTGCCTTGATCGGCGGCTACGACGTCGTCATCGCTGACACCCAGCCCCCGGCCGTGTTCGGCGCCAAAAACGAATTCTTCGCCTCCGGCCGGCTGGACAACCTGTCCGCAACCCATGCCGGGCTCACGGCGCTGATCGCCCACGCCGCCGCGCCGCTGCCGGCCGGGGCGCCGATTGCCGTGCTGGCCGCGTTCGACCATGAGGAGATCGGCTCTGCCTCGCGCTCCGGCGCGAGCGGGCCCGTCCTCGAGGACGTGCTGGTGCGCATTTCCGACGGTCTGGGCGCCTCGGCGAGCCAGCGGCGGCAGGCCTTCGCGGCGTCGTTCTGTGTGTCCGCCGACGCCGGTCACGCCGTGCACCCCAACTACGCGGAACGGCACGATCCGGCCAACCGGCCGGCCCTGAACGGCGGCCCGCTGCTGAAGATCAACGCCAACCAGCGTTACGCCACGGACGCCACCGGCGCGGCCCTCTGGGCGCGGCTGTGCTCGGACGCCGGCATCCCCTACCAGGAGTTCGTCTCCAACAACGTGATGCCGTGCGGCTCCACGATCGGTCCGCTGACCGCCACCCGCCTCGGCGTCCGGACAGTCGACGTCGGCGTGCCCCTGCTATCGATGCACTCAGCCCGTGAGCTCTGTGGCGTCCAGGACCCCTACCGGCTCGCGACTGTGACGGCGCTGTTCTTCCGCACGGCGGCGTAGGCCCTCAGAAAGGGCTCGCGACTGTGACGGCGCTGTTCTTCCGCACGGCGGCGTAGGCCCTCAGAAAGCCAGGCTGATCACGAGGCTGATCGTCGTGGCCAGGATGACGGTGCCAAAGAGGTAGGACAGCAGGCTGTGCTTGAGCGCCTCCGCCCGGATGCCGTGGCTCTGCAGGGCAGTGTCCGAGACCTGGTACGTCATGCCGAGGCTCGTGGCGAGGTAGGCGAAGTCGGTGTACTGCGGGGGCCGTTCCTGGTTGAAGTCGATGCCGCCCACTGCCGCCCCGGCCTTCCCGCCCGTGCCGTAGTAAAGCTCGGCGTACCGGAGCGTGAACAGCGTCTGCACCAGCATCCAGGACAGGGCCACCGACGCCAGCGCCAGCAGCCCGCCGCCGAAGCGGGACCCGCCGGTGCTGGCATGGGAATCGACGACGACGGCGGCCACCGCGCCGAGGCTGGCGACGTTGGCCGCCAGGATCAGCAGGTCGGTCGTGCCGCGGGACGGGTCCTCCGCCGTGGCGTGCGCCCGGGTTTCGGCGGGGTTGAAGCGGCCGATCGCCACCCAAACCCACGCGACGTAGGTCAGGGCCGCGACGCCCCAGCCGACGGCGGGAGCCGCCACCCAGTTCCCGGTCAGAGCCGTGACCGCGGCCGCGGCGGCCCCCGCGGTAAGCATCACCCCAAACCGCAGCCGGCTGCGGTGCACAGGCCCGGCGGGCGGTAATCCGGTGGTCATTCCCCGATCATGGCACACGGTTCTCCACATGGAGGCCGGCGCTCCTTCCCGGCCCCTGCCGATCCCGCCTACGCTGGAGGGGCGTGGAATCGCGGAATACGGTCCCGATGCACTAAGCTGTTGAAGTCTGTGCTGCGCCCTGCCCCCGTACCTGGGGGTGATGCGGGCACATGGCACCGCAAATGAACCTCCTGTTACGGAAATGCCGTAACCGCTTAGCCCAAAGGAGGTGGGTTCACATATGCGTCCTTACGAATTGATGGTAATCATCGACCCCGAGGTCGAAGAGCGTACCGTTGAGCCAACGCTTCAGAAGTTCCTGAACGTCATCACGACCGATGGTGGAACCATCGAAAAGGTTGACATCTGGGGCCGTCGTCGCCTGGCTTACGAAATCCAGAAGAAGTCTGAAGGTATCTACGCCGTGGTGAATTTCACCGCTGAGCCGGCTACCGCCAAGGAACTTGATCGCCAGCTGAGCCTCAATGAGACCATCATGCGCACCAAGATCACCCGCCCCGAAGTACAGAAGGTCGTTGCTGAGTAATTTCAGCTCCCGGTTTTCACTCTTCACCCCGCAGGAACGAACAAGGAGGCAGTAGATGGCAGGCGAAACCACTATTACGGTCATCGGTAATCTCACCAATGACCCCGAACTGAGGTTCACACCGTCAGGTTCGGCAGTAGCGAACTTCACCATCGCTTCTACGCCCCGCACCTTCGACCGCCAGTCCAATGAGTGGAAGGACGGGGAAACCCTGTTCCTCCGCGCATCGGTTTGGCGTGAAGCTGCCGAAAACGTCGCCGAATCCCTGACTAAGGGCATGCGCGTGATCGTTAACGGCCGGCTGAAGAGCCGTTCCTACGAAACCAAAGAAGGCGAGAAGCGCACCGTTATCGAGCTTGAGGTCGATGAAATCGGCCCCAGCCTGCGCTACGCCAACGCCAAGGTCAACCGCACCCAGCGCTCCGGCGGTGGGGGTGCCGGCAACGGTGCCCAGGGTGGCTTCGGCGGCGGCGCCGGCGGCAACAGCGGCGGCGGCTTCGGTGGCGGCTCTGGTGGAAACCAGGGCGGCAACTCGGGCGGAACCTGGGGCGGCAACCAGCCCGCACAGCAGGATGACCCCTGGGCCACGCCCGGTGTCAGCAATGCAGGCGGCGGCTGGGGCAACGGCCCGGATTCCGAACCTCCCTTCTAAACAACATCTAAGGTTCGACGACGGAACCCGCCGGAACGCCGCAAGGCGGACGGGCGCTGACCGACATCGGATCACCACCATCCCGTGGATCAATATCCACGGGCTCCATCGAATAGGAGCTCCACGATGGCTAAGGCTGAACTCCGTAAGCCCAAACCAAAGTCCAACCCCTTGAAGGCCGCTGACATCACCGTCATCGACTACAAGGACGTAGCATTGCTGCGCAAGTTCATCTCCGACCGCGGAAAGATCCGCGCCCGTCGCGTCACTGGCGTCACGGTGCAGGAACAGCGCAAGATCGCCCAGGCAATTAAGAACGCCCGCGAAGTTGCTCTGCTGCCTTACTCCGGCGCTGGCCGCGGCTAAGGAAGGGATTAACTAACATGGCAAAGCTCATTCTGACCCACGAAGTAACCGGTCTCGGTGCTGCAGGCGATGTTGTCGAGGTCAAGGACGGTTACGCACGTAACTACCTGCTGCCCCGCAATTTCGCTCTGACCTGGTCCAAGGGTGGCGAGAAGCAGGTTGAGTCCATCAAGACTGCCCGCGCCGCCCGCGAGCACGCTTCCCTGGAAGACGCTCAGAAGCAGGCCGCTGCACTCTCCGCCAAGCCGGTCAAGCTCGTTGTCAAGGCAGGCGAGACCGGACGCCTGTTCGGCACCGTCAAGCAGGGCGACGTGGCCGACGCTGTTGAGGCCGCTGGCCTTGGCAAGATCGACAAGCGCAAGGTTGAACTGCCGGCACACATCAAGTCGGTTGGTTCCTACCAGGCCAACGTCCGTCTGCACAACGACGTTGCCGCTGTGATCGAACTCGACGTAGTCGCAGGCAAGTAGCCCTCACCGGCTGCGCAGTCCTGAACTGCTGGAAGGCCCCCGCCTTCGGATTCCTCTTCGGAACCGGACGCGGGGGCCTTCTGCTTTAACTCCAACGCGGAGTCATTTACGGCCCATCGTCGGCGGCGGTGCCAAGGGCGCGATGTGACCCCGCGTTGCAGGGTCGAGGCACTTAGGCGTGATGCAGGACCGTTGTCACGTGCCGGTAGCCGTTACGGATGAGCTCGGTGAGCACCGCCTCGTCGACGTCGTCGAGCTTGTTGACATAGAGGCACCCGGCGCCGGTCTTGTGCTTTCCCAGCCGTGCCAACAGCGCGGCCGATTCCGGCCCGTAGGTCAGCCCGTAGAGTGACAGGCTGGCTTTCCGCGGCGAGAACCCGACGGCGGGAGCGTCGCCCTCACGGCCCGTCGCGTACTTGTAGTGGTAGCGGCCGAAGCCGACAATCGTCGGACCCCACATCTCCGCCGGCTGCCCGGTGGCCCCGGCCATGAGTTCCAGCAGCCTGAGACCGTCGCGGTGCCGGACGGGATGCTCGACGGCGGCAAGGAAGTCCCCGACGGACGCGCCGGTTGCCGTGGTCTTGTTGTCGGTTTTGTTTAGGGTCTTGTTCACAGCCATGCGGGAAGTCTTGCAGACCGCGGCAGGCTTGTCAGCCGCACCGGCGCCGGTGATAGCCTGCGGCAGTGACTTCGAATGCCGCGCCCCGCCTCCGCCCCTTCGCCCAAGTGGACGTCTTCTCGTCCGAGCCCTACCGGGGCAACCCGCTGGCTGTCGTCCTCGACGCCGGGGGCCTTGCCTCCGGCGTGATGCAGCGGTTCGCCAACTGGACGAATCTCGCGGAGACCGCGTTCCTGCTGCCCCCCAGCGATCCTGCGGCCGACTACCGGGTCAGGATCTTCACCGGCAGCGAAGAGTTCCCCTTTGCCGGCCACCCCACCCTCGGCTCTGCGCATGCCTGGCTCGAAGCCGGCGGCATCCCCCGGCAGGACGGGATGCTGGTCCAGGAGTGCGGAGCGGGTCTCGTCAGGGTAAGGCGCGACGGCGGCCGCCTGGCGTTCGCAGCGCCGCCACTAACCCGCTCAGGACCGGTGGCCGAGGCGGACCTCGCCCGCATCGGCGCCGGCCTCAGAATGCCGCGGGAGGCCCTGCTGGATGCGTCCTGGCTCGTCATCGGGCCGGAATGGATCGGTGTGCTGCTGGAGTCGGCGGAGCTGGTACTCGCCATCAGGCCCGACTACGCTGCCATGGCGGGACTCAAAGTCGGCGTGATCGGCCCCCATCCCGCCGGATCGGAGGTCGGCTTCGAGGTGCGCACGTTCATCCCGGGCGACGCCGCCGCGGAGGACCCCGTCACCGGCAGCTTCAACGCCGGCGCGGCCCAGTGGCTGATCCGCAGCGGCCGGGCGCCTGAGTCCTACGTTGCGGCGCAGGGAACGGTGCTGGGGCGTTCCGGCCGGGTCCACATCGACGCGGCGGGGGATGACATCTGGGTTGGCGGGAGCTCGGTGAGCTGCATCGAGGGGTTTGTCCTGCTCTGAGTGGCGGGGCGGGGAATAAACCGCCCATCCCCGCGCTTCCCTAGTTAGATGCAAACGCATGTATCAGCGTTTGTGGCCTGAACAACTTGAGGAGCATCCCCGTGGAATCCCGCCGCATCACCGTTCTCTCCGCCGGACTCGGCGTCCCGTCGTCGAGCCGCCTGCTGGCGGACCAGCTGGCCGCCTCCGCGGAACACCACCTTGCCGCGGCCGGCTACGCCGCCGAGATCCAGATGCTGGAACTGCGCGACCTCGCCGTGGACATCGCCAACAACTTCGTGACCGGCTACGCCGCGCCAAAGCTGGCCGAGGTGATCGCCGGGGTGGAGGCATCGGACGGCATCATCGCCGTCAGCCCGGTCTTCAGCGCCTCCTACAGCGGCCTCTTCAAGTCCTTCATCGACGTCCTCGACCCCAAATCGCTGGAGGGCAAGGCTGTCCTGCTCGGCGCCACCGCCGGAACGGACCGGCACCAGATGGTCCTGGACTTCGCTATGCGCCCCCTGTTCACCTACCTCCGCACCCGGATCGCCAGCACCGCCGTCTTTGCCGGCCCCCAGGACTGGGGCAACAACGACGACGGCGCGTCACCCCTCTCGGCGCGGATCGACCGGGCGGCGGGGGAGTTCGTCGGACTGCTGCAGGGGGCCCAGCCGCAGCAGAAACGGGCTGCCCTGGAGTCGCTGCCGTTCGAACAGTTGCTCGCCGGCATCTCGGGCCGGCGCTGACAGCCCCGGCACACCGGCGAACGAACCGGGCCCCCGGCTCGTTGTGCGGGACATGAAATGTCCCGAGGATTCAATTGACTGATCATGAGCGAACGTAGTGGCGTCGAGATCGATTACTGCCCCCAGTGCCGCGGCGTCCGGATGACCGCCGCTACGACGAACGCCGTGACCGGCCGCGCTATGAGCAGCCGCGCTATGACGACCGCCGCCGTCCCAAGAAGAAGGAAGGCTGGCTCGGCGAGCTGTTCGACTTCTAGTCCCCGGGGGACGGGTCAGTCCTCGAGGAGGGCGATAAATTCGCGTGCCTGCTTGATGGAGATGTCCGAGTGGCGGGTCAGGGCCTCCGCCGCTGCCTCGGTGTCGCCGCTTCTGGCCAGGGTGCGGATCCTGCCGTAGATCTCGTCGTTGAGCATGTTGCTGCTGACTTCGCGGGTGACATCGCCCTTGCTGGCAATCGCCCGGTAGCGGTAGGCAAAACGCTGCGGCGCGTCGTCGTCGTCCTCGACTGGCCCCTGGTCGGGCGCCTCGGGCCGGAAAGGCTGAGGGTGGGCAGCCAGGGCCCCCACGGCATCCCGCGAGGCCCTCAGCCCGTCTCCCGTGGCCTCGAAGTACAGCTTGATGGCGGCCATGGCCTGCCCCTGGGCAATCAGCGCGTAAAGCCGGCGGTGCTGCTCCTGGTTGAGTTTGGCGGCGGCGGCGCGGGCGAGGTCAACCGGGTCGCGTCCCGCTTCGGGGGCGGCTTCCGGCCTTGACCGCGTGCCGCGGCGGCCGAGGGCGCGGGCGCCCAACAGGACGCCGGCTCCGACAAGCGCCAAAATGAGCAGGGGGATAAACAGGGATTCCATGAAACTACAGCCGATCTACATATTTCTTGGCGGTCAAAAGATCTGAATGGGTCGCCTGGCGCAGCAGTTTGATGGCCTGGAGCTTCTTGCCGTTCCTTGCCATCGACTGGAGCTGCAGGGCGAACTGTGGGTTCAGTTGGCCGCCCGGGAGAACGTGCCCCTGGTAGCCGTGCTGCCCGGCGGCAGGCGCGGCTCCCGCCTGGGCGCGCAACGCATTGCGGGCATGGTCGGCCTGCTGTGACTGCTGCTGTTCATTCTGGCTGGGACGGGTGACGGCGTCCACGCGGGCCCGGGCGGCGGTGGCGGCCCGGACCTGGGCCGCGTAGTGGGCCTGGGAGCGGACGGCCAATTCCTGTTGGTAGCGCTCCGCGTCAGAGATGCCGAAGTCGCGGGGTCTGAGGGCCGTGGCAATCGCCCAGAGAACTGCTGCCAGGATGAGGGCAGGCAGTATGACTAGCAGTACATCGCCCATGTGAAGAGCTTATGCCAGATCGCAGTTATCCACAGCACATTCTGCGAACGGCGTACCGTGCGTCGCCCGTGGCGTCAAAGCGGGGGTTCCCACGTGATGACCATCACCAAATGTGCATATTTTCGGGGTTATGTGCCCTTGTGTGCGGCCGGCTATCCCCAGAGGCGATCCGCCCGCTGTGGATGAATGCTGACGAAAATTCTTTTGTGTCCACACGGTAACCCCGGCGTTTCCGCATGTCAGAGGCAGATTTCCGGCAAAAGAATTTTTCTATCCACAGCTGTTCCCACAGGCTGTGCACAAGCAGGGGGCGGTAGTGCACAGGTTATCCACAGGAGGGCCGGCCGGCCGGGTTGGTACCTGCTCCGGCGGCGGATAACGTTGCTGGATATCGAGCCTTGGATATGAAATCCGATGCTGGCTTCCCTCCCGTTCCCCGGCCCCTCGGGCCTGGGCGCGGGCTGTGGAAAACGGCAGTTCCGGGCGGCGGCCAAAGTGTCAGGGCCCGCTGATAGTACTTAACCCGTCGGGCTTGCGCCGGGGTCGACGCCAGCGGGCACCAAGGCCCATGGCATACGCGTCGCCGGCGCACGGACACCGCCGAGGCACACAATGGAGGACGGCAGTTTTGTCAGTTACGCATCTGGACTCAGTCGAGGGGACTCGGGGAGCCGAAGGCAGCCGCAAGCCGCCGCAGGACATTCCCGCCGAGCAATCCGTGCTGGGCGGCATGATGCTGTCCAAGGACGCCATCGCCGACGTCGTCGAAATCCTGCGCGGAGTGGACTTCTACCGCCCTGCGCACGAGACGATCTACGAAGCCATCATCGACCTCTACGGCCGCGGCGAACCTGCCGACGCCGTCACCGTCTCCGATGAACTGACCAAGCGCGGCGAGATCAACCGGATCGGCGGCCCCGCGTACCTTCACGAGCTCATCCAGACTGTTCCGACCGCTGCCAATGCCGGGTACTACGCCGAAATCGTGGGCGAACGTGCGGTCCTGCGCCGGCTGGTCAACGCCGGCACCAAGATCGTCCAGCTCGGCTACGGCCAGGACGGCGAGGTCGAAGACCTGGTGAACCAGGCTCAGGCCGAGATCTACGCCGTGGCGGAGCGCCGCACCGCAGAGGACTACGTTGTCCTGAAGGACGTGATGGAGTCCACCGTGGACGAGATCGAAGCGTCCGGCCACCGCGAGGAGGGGATGACGGGCGTTCCCACCGGCTTCTACGAACTCGACGAGCTCACGCATGGCCTGCACCCCGGCCAGATGATCGTGATCGCTGCCCGGCCCGCCGTCGGCAAGTCCACCTTCGCGCTGGACTTCGCCCGCTCCGCGGCCATCAAGAACAACCTCGCCACCGTGATGTTCTCCCTGGAAATGGGCCGGAACGAGATCGCCATGCGTCTGCTGTCCGCGGAGGCCACGATCGGCCTTCAAGACCTGCGCAAGGGCACGATCAAGGACGAACAGTGGTCCAAGATCGCCACCACCATGGGCCGGATGAACGACGCCCCGCTCTTCATCGACGACAGCCCCAACATGTCGCTGATGGAGATCCGGGCCAAATGCCGGCGCCTCAAGCAGCAGCATGATCTCAAACTCGTCATCCTCGACTACCTCCAGCTGATGAGTTCCGGCAAGAAGGTGGAGTCCCGCCAGCAGGAAGTCTCGGAGTTCTCCCGTGCGCTGAAGCTGCTGGCCAAGGAACTCCAGGTCCCCGTCATTGCCCTGTCGCAGCTGAACCGTGGCTCCGAGCAGCGCCAGGACAAGCGCCCGATGGTCTCGGACCTGCGCGAATCAGGTTCCATCGAGCAGGATGCCGACATGGTCATCCTGTTGCACCGCGAAGACGTCTACGACAAGGAATCGCCGCGTGCCGGCGAGGCGGACATCCTCATCGCCAAGCACCGCAACGGGCCCACCAAGGACATCGTGGTCGCCTTCCAGGGCCACTACTCGCGGTTCGCCAACATGGCGGCCGACGCCGGGGGCGGCGGCTTCTAAAAGGCTACTCGCCGCCGGCCCGCAGCAGGTGGTTGGGCAGCCGGTTTCCGGGTGCCCGGCCCCGGATCTCCAGCAGTTCGCGGGCGTGGGCGTGCAGCCGCTTGTCTTCGTCGGACACCGGCACCCACTGCGGGATCGGGACGGACGTGCCGTGCTCGTCGCGTGCCACCATCACGGTGAGGCAGTAGGTGGTGAGCTCCAGTTCGCGTCCCTTGGGATCTCCCGAGCGGACATGTACCGCGATGTGCATGCCCTTGGTTCCGGTGTAGACGAGCCGGGCCTCCACCTCCACCACGTGGCCAATGAGCAGCGGACGGTAGAACCGGACGCCGCCGGAGAAGACGGCCACCGTGTCCATTCCGCAGTACCGGGAGGCGCAGACGTAGGCCGCCTCGTCGATCCATTTCATGACGATGCCGCCGTGCACTTTCCCGCCCCAGTTCACATCCGTGGGCGCGGCCACAAAGCGCAGGACAACGTTCTCGGCGGTTCCGGCGTCGGTATATTCCTGTCCGCTCATTGCCTGGACGATGTCCTCGCGGACCTTGATCCGCGCCAGCGCATGGTCGCGCTGTTCGAGTTCCTCAAGCGTCGTCGGCTCGAACTGCGGCACGGGTATGGGCTTGCCGTCCGCGCCGACGGCCACGAAAATCACCATGCACTGGCTGCGCATCGTGGCCGGGCCGCCCTTCGGATCCCCCGAGGACACGACGGTGCGGATGTGCATGGAGGACCGGCCCGTGTAGACAATCGTGGCCGTGACCTCAACCATGTCCCCGCTGTTGACCGGATCCGCAAAGTGGATGTTCCCCACGTACGCCGTCACACAGTAGGACTTGGCCCAGCCGACCGCGGCCGCATAGGCGGCCTTGTCCACCCACTCGAGCACGGTGCCGGCGTCGACCGAACCGCTGTGGCCGACGTCGGTGGGCGCGGCGAGGAAGCGCAGGGTCACGGCATTGGCGGCAGTCTCACTCATGGAAGTGAGTTTACTGACGGGCCGCGGAAGCGTCGCGGCCGACGACACAAACGCCGTCCGGGGCGCCATACGGCGCACGACGGCGGGCGGCCACCCAAAGGTGACCGCCCGCCGGCACGCGCCGCCTGGCGCAGGTGATTCCTTAGGCCAGGACGCTGAGCCTGGAGCCGGTGCGGCCGAAGAGGGCCTTGTCCACGGAGACCTTCCCGCCACCGACAAGAGCCACGGCCAGCGCGGCGGCGGCCAGGATCAGCACCAGCTCGTAGCCGCCGGTGGCGGCAAAGATTCCCGCCGGGGCATGGACCAGGAACAGGGCGCCGAGCATGTCTACCGCGAGCAGGGTCGCGAACACCCGGGTGAGCACGCCGAGGATCAGGGCGATGCCGCCGACGAGTTCCAGCGTGGCGACGACCGGGGCGACGAGGTTGGCGGCCGGAACACCCATCTGCGCGAAGGCGGCCTGGGTGCCGGCGATTGTGAACTCATTGAATTTCTGCCAGCCGTGGGCGGCAAAGAGGAATCCGGTGACGATGCGCAGGATGGTGCGGGCCGTGGTGGTGAGCGTGGGCTGGTTCATGGGGATGCCGTTCTGACGTAGGGGCCGCGGCGGGCTGAAGGCCACCCGCAGATTTACTTGAAGATTCAACCTATAGTCTTCCGGTGTGTAGTTGAAATGTCAACTAATGCGGAGCTGTGCGACGCCGGCCCTGCCGCTAGGGTGGTTCCGTGCCAGCCTCCGCCCCGACCCCCGCAGCCCCCCCGTCCGCGGCGGCCCGCCGGCGGGAAATTCTGCGCCTCGCAGTCCCGGCCTTCGGCGCCCTCATTGCCGAACCGCTGTTCCTCCTCGCGGATGCGGCAATCGTCGGTCACCTCGGAGTGGCCCAGCTGGCCGGCGTCGGACTCGCGTCCGCCGTGCTGCATACCGTCGTGGGCCTGATGGTGTTCCTGGCCTACTCCACCACTCCGGCCGTGGCGCGGGCGATCGGCAACGGGCAGCTGCCCCGGGCCCTGGCCGCCGGGCGCGACGGCGTCTGGCTGGCCCTGCTGCTCGGAATCGTCCTGGCCGCCGCCGGGTTCCTCGCCGCCGAACCGCTCCTGGACCTGATGGGAGCCGCCGGTGAAGTGCGGGACTTTGCCGTGGACTACCTGCGCTGGTCGATGCCTGGGCTTGTTGCGATGCTGCTGATTTTTGCCGGCACCGGCGTGCTCAGGGGCCTGCAGGACACGCGCACCCCGCTGTTCGTCGCGGCGGCGGGTTTCGCGCTGAACGTTGTGCTGAACCTCTACCTGGTCTACGTGTTGCAGTTGTCCGTTACCGGCTCGGCAATCGGCACCAGCATCGCCCAGTGGGCCATGGCCCTGGTCTACGTGGTCATGGTCCAGCGCAATGCCCGCAACCACGGAGTGTCCCTGCTGCCCGACTGGCGCGGCATCCGGGCCCTGTGCCACGTGGGCTCGTGGCTGATGCTGCGGACGCTCAGCCTGCGCATCGCGATCCTCGCGACCGTGGTCGTGGTGACGGCCCAGGGGCAGGCCAACCTGGCCGCGCACCAGCTCGCGATGACGGTCTTCACCTTCCTTGCCTTCGCCCTCGACGCCCTCGCCATCGCCGCGCAGGCGCTGATCGGGAAGGAACTCGGGGCAGGCCGCCCCGCGGCGGTGCGGGAGCTGACAGGAACCATGGTCCGCTGGGGCCTCGGTGTTGGGGCACTCGCCGGGGTCCTGCTGGCCGTCGCGGCACCGTGGGCTGGCCTGCTCTTCACGTCTGACGCCGAGGTCCGGGCCGCGCTGACGCTGGCGCTGTGGGTGCTCGCTGCCGGGCAGCCGCTGGCCGGCTATGTCTTTGTCCTCGACGGCGTGCTGATCGGGGCGGGGGACGCGAAGTACCTGGCGCTGGCCGGCGTCGTGAATCTCGCCCTGTATCTGCCGCTGCTGCTGGCCGTCCGGCTATCCGGGGCCGACGGCGGTGCGGGCCTGCTCTGGCTGTGGGCGGCATTCTCGCTGGGCTACATGGCCGCGAGGGCCGTCACGCTCGGCCTCCGCGCGCGGACGGACCGGTGGATGGTGCTCGGCGCACGCTGAGTCCGGCGTCCCGGCTCTGCCGCCCCGGGCCCCCGGCACGGGCTGGTGCGGCTTCGCACTAAACTGGTCGGGTGA
Organism: Pseudarthrobacter sp. PvP090; assembly: GCF_040547365.1. Taxonomy (NCBI): domain Bacteria; kingdom Bacillati; phylum Actinomycetota; class Actinomycetes; order Micrococcales; family Micrococcaceae; genus Pseudarthrobacter; species Pseudarthrobacter sp. PvP090. The sequence goes on along the minus strand of NZ_JBEPPO010000010.1, from coordinate 25,961 downwards.
CTCTCCCCGCAGACCCTGACGCCTCCACCGCCCTGCCCGCCGCGGCGGATCTCTGGAAACCCGTGCTGGTCCGGGCGGCCGTCGCACTCGGCTTCGGTGCGGTGACGGTGTTCTGGGCTGCGCCCTCCACGGCGGGCATGGGCTGGGCCGGCGGTCTCTACCTGCTGGCCACGGGTGTGGTGCTGCTCCGGAGCGTGAACAAGGCCGGGCTCCGCGCCGGGTCCGCGTCCAGCAAGGTCCTGTCGGCCGCCGGCGCCGTACTGACCGGAACCGGCGCAGCGGTCGGCCTTATGCACGCCAACCTGCTCTTCGGCGTCCTGGCCGCCCTGGGCCTGGGCCTCGCCGGCGCGGCAGAGCTCTACCTCGGTATCACCAACCGCGGCCGGTCCGTGCTCGCCCGCGACTGGATCGCCTCCGGCGTCGTCGGCGTGGGCACCGCCGCCCTGCTGCCGTTCTTTATTGACCTGGGCCCGCACGCACTGCTCGGCGTCGCCGGCGGCGGTGCCATCATCAGCGGCGTGCTCTGGATGCTGGCCGGGCTGACCCTGCGGCACGATGCACGGGCCGATTCCGCGAAGGCCGTAAACTAGTACCGACAGGTTCTACCTTGTGTAGAACGATTGCGGCATCACAACTGCCACGCCTGGCGGCGTCGGCTGCAGGAGGAAAGCATCTTGGCACAGCAGAAACCTGGAGAACCGCGCAAGCTGCGCACCTCGGTCAAGGGGCCGCTCATGTTCTCCGCCTTCTGGGCTGTGCTGGCCTTTGTTGCCACCCTGATTTTCGCCTCCGGCGGCAGCGCCAAGACCCCGCGTTTTGACCTGGCGTTCACTGCCGCCGGCATCGCCTTCATTGTGATCCTGGTGGTGCTTGCCATGCTTTCGATGGGTCACAAGCCCAATGACGAACACCTTGGCAAGGGCTCCGGCGTCAACCTGAGCTCCCGGAGCTCCGGGCACGGCGGCCACCCGGCGCAGTCCCGGCCCGACGCCGGCACCCCGGACGCGGACCCCCACGGCTCCGGCGACGACGTCCGCTAGCACCGCAACACCGAGCGCTGCGCTCAGGACGCGGCCTTCCGGGCCCGATAGGCCGCCACGTGCGCCCGGTTCGCGCAGTTCCCGGTGTCGCAGTAGCGTTTGGAGCGGTTCCGGCTGAGGTCCAGTACAACGGCGTCGCAGTCCTCGGCGGCGCACACCAGCATGCGGTCCATTTCCTTGCCGCGGATGACATCGACCAGGGCCATCGCGGCCTCCGTGCTCATCCGGTCCGCCAACGGCGCGTCCGGAGTGGTGGCGTGCAGGTGCCAGTCCCATTGATCGTGCTTGACGAGCTGGGGGAGCGCGCCAGCTTCCCGCAACAACCGGTTCACGGTGCCCACGGCCGTGGATTCGTCCGCGAGCCAGAGGCGGGCGAGCTCGCCGCGGAGCCGGTGCACGCCTGCCAGCTCGGCCGCGTCCCGGGTACGCGAACCGCTGAATCCCTCGGTTTCCAGAAACCGGTCCAGGTCCTCGGTTGTGGACAGGTGCTCATCCCCGTTTGCCGCCGAGTTGATCAGGTTGACCACGGACCGCAGGGCCACTTCTGTGTCAGGGGCAAAAAGCATCTTGACTCCTTACGTTGGCGTGGCGTACTGTCATGAGCATAACCCCATTTTACCCCTGACAGGAGACTGCCCGTGTCTGCCACCCGCCGCACCGCCGAAGCACCGGCCGCGAACGACCCCGGGCTGCGTGCGCCCCGGAAGCTTGGCGGCGGAAGGCCCGGCGGGGCATCAACGTTCATGGCGTCGGGCCTTGGGGTTGCCCTGTTTTCCTCGGCCGTCTTCGGTCTTTCGGGTTCCTTTGCCAAGGCGCTCCTGGAGACCGGCTGGACCCCCGGTGCAGCAGTCACCGCCCGCCTCACCGTGGCAGCGATCATCCTGGCAGTTCCCGCCGTTCCGGCGCTGCGTGGACGCTGGCACCAGCTCAGGGACAACTGGCTCACGGTGTTGCTCTTCGGCCTCATCGGGGTCGCCGCCTGCCAGCTGTTCTATTTCAACGCGGTGGCCCGCCTGTCGGTGGGGGTCGCCCTGCTGCTGGAATACCTGGCTCCGGTGATCATCGTGCTGTGGCTCTGGGCCGCCAGCCGCAAACGCCCGCGGCCACTCACGATTGCCGGAACCCTGCTGTCCCTGGGCGGGCTGGTTCTGGTGCTGGACCTCACGGGGGCCGTCAAGATCGACGTCGTCGGCGTGCTGTGGGGGATTGCGGCGGCGGTCTGCCTGGCTATCTATTTCTTCATCACGGCCAAGGAAAACGACACACTCCCGCCGATCGTCCTCGCCTCCGGAGGACTCATGGTCGGCGCCGTCACCATGTGGCTTGCCGCGGCAACCGGCGTGCTGCCGATGGCGTTCACCACGGCCGACACCCGGCTGGGCCCCTGGGTCACCCCGTGGTGGGTGGCCCTGGGCGGCCTCGTGGTGCTGGCCACCGTGCTGGCCTACGTTTCCGGGATTGTGGCGGCGCGGGCACTTGGCTCCAAGGTGGCGTCGTTCGTCTCGCTGACCGAGGTCCTGTTCGCCGTGGTCTGGGCGTGGCTGCTGCTGGGTGAACTGCCCGGCCCGGTCCAGCTCATGGGCGGGCTGCTTATTGTCGGCGGTGTCGTGCTGGTCCGGCTGGACGAGCTCCGGACCCCGTCCGGGGCTGGCCCGGCCCCGCTCGACCATGCGAACGACGTCGAACCCGTGCCGTAACCCCCGGACCCTCGATCCTGCGGGCAATGGCACCTAGCATGGAGTTATGTGCCGAAATATCCGGACCCTCCACAATTTCGAACCGCACGCCACCACCGCCGAGGTGGAAGCCGCCGCGCTGCAATACGTGCGCAAAATCAGTGGCAGCACCAGGCCGTCCAAGGCCAACGAGGAGGCCTTCAACCGGGCGGTGCACGAGATTGCACATGCCACCCAGCACCTGCTCGACTCCCTGGTGAGCCACGCCCCGGCAAAGGACCGCGGGGAAGAGGCCGCCAAGGCGAAAGCCAGGGCCGCCGTCCGCTTTGGCGCGGTCTGACCGGACGTACGGGAGCGGCGCCCCGGCGAGGGGCGGCCTATTTGCCGAAGCTGCGCAGCCGCAGCGAGTTGGCCACCACGAGCACGGAACTGGCGGCCATGGCGGCGCCGGCGATCATCGGGTTGAGCAGGCCAAGGGCCGCCACCGGGATCCCGACGGCGTTGTAGAAGAAGGCCCAGAAGAGGTTCGTCTTGATGGTGGCCAGGGTCCGGCGGGACAGTTCGATGGCCTGGACGACCTGCCCCAGATCGTTGCCCATCACCGTCAGGTCAGCGGCCTCGATGGCGACGTCTGTGCCGGAGCCCATCGCGATGCCGAGGTCGGCCTGGGCCAGCGCCGCGGCGTCGTTCACGCCGTCGCCGGCCATGGCCACGGTGGCGCCGGCCGCCTGCAGTCTCCGCACGGCCTCGACCTTGCCCTCCGGCAGCACCCCGGCGAACACGTCCTCCGGAGCGATGCCGACGGCGGCTGCCACCTCGGCGGCGACGGCGGCGTTGTCCCCGGTCAGGAGGATTGGACGGAGCCCGAGCTTCCGGAGTTGCAGTATCGCGGCCGCGGAGCCCGGCTTGAGTGTGTCCCGCAGGCTGATGATCCCGGCCGGCTCCCCGTCCACGGCGAGCCAGATCGCGGTGGCCCCGGAGGCCTCGGCTTTGCCCAGGGCCTCCAGTTGCGCCTCGGTGGGGGCGATGCCGTTCTCCTGCAGCCAGGCCGTGCGGCCGGCCGTCACGAGCCGGTCGCCAACCGTTCCCCGGACTCCGCCGCCGGGTGCGGAGCGGAAGCCGGCGACGGCGGGAAGGACGCCGGCGTCGTTGTCGCAGCGCTCCGCCGACAGTGCGGCCGCGGCGACGGCGCGGGCGATCGGGTGCTCGGATGCGGCTTCGACCGCGCCGGCCAGGCGCAGCACCTCGGCCGGACTGAAGGGTCCAAACGCCTCCGTGCTGTCGACGGCCAAGTGTCCGCTGGTTACGGTGCCGGTCTTGTCCAGCAGGATGGTGTCAACGGTGCGCGTGTCCTCAAGCACCTGCGGCCCTTTGATCAGGATGCCCAGCTGCGCTCCCCGGCCAGTCCCGGTGAGCAGTCCCACGGGGGTGGCCAGACCCAGGGCGCACGGGCAGGCGATGACCAGCACGGCGACGGCGGCCGTGAACGCGGCGCGCAGTTCGGCGTCGCTGACGTCCGGGGCGGCTGCCAGCAGCCAGGCGCCGAAGGTAACTGCGGCGATGGCCAGGACCACCGGCACGAACACCGAGCTGATCCGGTCCGCGAGGCGCGCGATCGGCGCCTTGCCGGTTTGGGCCTGGGACACCAGCCGGCCCATCTGGGCCAAGGTGGTTTCTGCGCCGACGCGCGTGGCGCGGACCAGCAGCCGGCCGGCGGTGTTGATGGTGGCGCCCGTGACCGGGCTGTCCGGGCCGACTTCGACCGGCACGGACTCGCCCGTCACCAGCGAGGCGTCGACCGCGGAGGACCCTTCGACGACGATGCCGTCGGTCGCAATTTTCTCGCCGGGGCGGACCACGATGAGGTCGCCCACCCCCAGCTGATCGGCGGGGATCTGCTGCTCCTGGCCGCCGCGGAGGACCGTGGCATCCTTGGCGCCGAGGTTCAGCAGCGCCTTGAGGGCATCTCCGGCCTTCTGCTTGGCATTGGCCTCCAGGTACCGGCCCAGCAGCAGGAAGGTGGTGACGACGGCGGCGACCTCGAAGTAGAGCCCGCCGGAGCCCATTCCCTCCATGCTGTCCATACCCTGCGGGTGATCGGTCATCCTCGGGTCCACAAAGAGCTGCCAGGCCGAAAAAGCGTAGGCCGCGGTCACACCAATGGAGACCAGTGTGTCCATCGTGGAGGCGAGGTGCCGGGCGTTGATGGCGGCGGCCCGGTGGAACGGCCAGGCCGCCCAGGTGACCACCGGCAGGGCCAGGGCTCCTGCGACCCAGCCCCAGTTGGGGAACTGGAAGGCAGGGAACATTGAAATCAGGAACACCGGGACGGTGAGGATGGCCGCGACAGTCAGGCGCGGGCGGAGCTTGGTTGCCGCCGCCGGTACCGTGTGGTCGCCGCTGCGCGCCGCCGGTCCGCCATGCTCGGCATGCTCGCTCGTACCTCGCTTAGACGCATGCTGCCGCATGCCGGCACCGTCGGCGCGCGTGGGCACCTCCCCGGCGGTGTCAATCGGCGTCTTAACGGCGCCGGGTTCAGTCTCCGCGGCTGGGTACCTGGGGGTGCGGACCGTGGCTTTGTAGCCTGCTGCCGCTACGGTGGCGGTGATCTGGTCGTCGGTGACGGCCGCCGGGACCGTTACGTGGGCTGATTCCAGGGGCAGGTTGACGGTTGCGGTGACGCCGTCGAGTTTGCCGAGCTTGCGTTCGACGCGGCCGACGCAGGAGGCGCAGGTCATGCCCTCGATGTCGAGTTCGATCACCCGGCTTCCGGGCTGGTCCAGCAGTTGCTCTCTACTCACGGTGTTCCCTGTCTCTGTCCTGGCGCTGTGCTCTGCGGGGTGTGCCGGGCGGGGGGGGTGCTCAGGTGGCGTTGGACACGACCAGATACCCTGCTTCGGCGATGGCCTCGCCGATTTCCGAGGACGACAGGGCGCCGGTGGAGGTGATGGTGACGGTGGAGATGCCACCGGAATTGAGGTCGACGTCGACCGTCTCGACGCCGGCCAGGCTCTCGAGCTCTTCGCTGACGGAGGAGACGCAGTGGCCGCAGGTCATGCCGGATACATTGACGGTGGTGGAAACGGTACTCATGGCTTGCTCCTTGAGGGTGGGCTGATGCTGGTTCGTCAGCCCGGTTGGGTGGTGGGTGGTGTTGCCGCTACCGCAGCAGGCGCCCGATGGCATCGGTAGCCTCCTTGACCTTGAAGTCGATGGCTTCAGCGCGCAGCTTTGCGTCCGGTTCGGAGGCGGCACCGATGACGCAATGGCCGATGTGCTCCTCCACCAGTCCAAGGCTGACGGCGTGCAGGGCTTTGGTGACGGCGGCTACCTGGGTGAGGATGTCGATGCAGTATTTGTCCTCATCGACCATCCGGGCGATGCCGCGCACCTGGCCTTCGATCCGTTTCAGCCGCAGCAGGTAGGCGTCCTTATTGGAGGAGTAGCCGTGCTGCTGGTGCTCCTCGGCGTCCGCGGTTTCCATGACGGGGACTTCGGGCTCGTTCATGAGGCCAACTTATACCCCCTAGGGGTATGATGCAAGTACCCTGTGGGGGTATCTCCGGCCGGCGCCCGGGCAAAAGGTCCGGACACAAAAGAGCTCCGGAGTGCGTTATTGGGGGATACGCACTCCGGAGCAGTCTTTGGGTCGGCGGTTCTTCTCCCGCCTACGAATTCAAGCTTACGCGGCGGTGGGCGGAGAAAGCCAGAACCTCGAATAACAACTTTCACTTTACTTTTCGTGGTCCCCTGACGCTCCCGGGGCCTTGTCCAGTGACAGCTGGGTGGCGTGGAAGTCGAAGTGCGCGACGGGATACGCGTAGACGTCCGCCAGAGTCATGGTTTCTTTGAAGAAGGGGTCCCATCGGGTCGGGAAGTACATCCTTTGGGCCAGGCCTTGTTCCGTCTCCCGCCGCAGCAGGCGTTCCAGCGTCGAGGTCACCCGGCGCAGCTTGGCGGCCATCCGCCGGCGGTTGTAGATTCGAGCGCCTCCTCTGGAGCCCCAGTAGTTGACGGCGTCGAACGGCGCGGTCCCGGCGTTCAGCAGCCACGCGAAACCGCGGTTAACGGGGGCAGGCAGCCGTCCGAAGATCCGGTCCAGCGGAACGGTCACGCCCGTTCACAGCCAGGCACCATGTCAGGAGCCATGTTTTGTCCGGTGGTGGACGGCGGCCCGGACCGGAACGATCAGGATTGGATGGTCCTGATGGTGGCTGAGCCACGCGGCCACGGAACCGTTGAGGGCAGCGGAAATCCGGTGGCCCAGGCCGGGCTCCGGTGTGCCCACGATGATCATCTCGGCACCCACCTCGGCTGCCAGCCTGCCCAGGGCCCGGGCCGGGTCCCCCGCCAGTGTCCGCAGGGTCCAGTGAATGCCCAGCGCGTCGCACGCGGAGCCGATGCTGTTCCGCAGCTCCTGCGTCACGGCCCGGATTTCAGCGTTGTCAGTATCCGGATGCAGCGAGAGCCGGTGCGCGGACCGCGCCGGATCCCACTCGACGAGATAACTCGCCTCATCCACGTGGGCGCAGATCAGCGGCGCGGCGAGCTTCGCGGCCAGAGAGGCGGCAGTCTGCAGCACCTCGGGGCTCTGTCCCGGGAGCACGCCGACCACCAGGGGCGGCGGACCACTAGGGCGTTCGGCGGACATACTCAATTGTGGCTCCCGCCCTGCGTCGCGAACAGGGCCTTACTCCCCGATCCTTCCGCGGCCCGGCCTGCCCGGCCCCCACTAGCCCCAAGCCCAGGGCAGCGGTGGCGTAGCCGGCACCTTTTTCCATCAGCAGCGGAATGATGTTCAGCGTCACCGTGTAGAGGCCCAGGGACAGCAGCAGGCATCTCCGGGACGGCCATGGGCTCAGTCAGCCGCGCGTGCCGGGTCAGTTCCCGCCGGAGCGGCCGTGGGCGAGTCCGGTGGGGAAGCCCGCCAGGACCGGTTCGGGGGTCCCGCAGCAGCCGCCGGCTGTTTCGACCACAACGTCGGCGGAAGCGGCCGGCACGTCGCAGCTGGTGCCGGCGTCGGAGGAGCAGACCCCGGTCTCCGGGAGCTCGAGCTGGACGGTGTCCGCGGCCGCGCGGTCCCCGGCGAGGGCGGCAGCGACGGAGCGGACCTGCTCGTAGCCGGTGGCCAGCAGGAACGTAGGCGCCCGGCCGTAGGATTTCATCCCCACGATGTAGAAGTCCTTGTCCGGGTGCGCCAGCAGCCGGGCGCCGTGCGGGGCGACGGTGCCGCAGGAGTGGAATTCGGGGTCGATCAGCGGACCCAGGTCGCGCGGGGCCTCGACGGCCGGATCCAGTTCCAGCCGGAGCTCCCGCAGGATGTCCAGATCCGGGCGGAAGCCGGTGCAGGGCACCACGACGTCGGCCTCCAGGCTGCGGCCGTCGGTGGAAGTGACCGTGACTCCCGCGGCGGCCGGCGTGAGGGCGGCGATCCCGAAACCGGTGTGCAGTTCCACGGTGCCGGCCTCGACCAGGCGGCGCAGCCGGCCGCCGAGCTGGCCGCGGGCGGGCAGGCCGTCGGCGTCGCCGCCGCCGTAGACCTTTGCGGCCGAGGCGCCCCGCACGGCCCACAGGATCCTGGTGTCGGGCTCGTGCTGCGCTAGTTCGGTGAGGTTGATCAGGGTGTTCGCGGCGGAGTGGCCCGCACCCACAACTAGGACGCGCCGGCCGGCGAACCGTACACGCTCGCGGCCCAGGACGTCCGGCAGCGCGGAGGAAATCCGCTCCGTTGCGGCGGCCTCGCCGGTGGCGGGCAGCCCCGAAGTGCCGAGCGGGTTCCGGTTGCCCCAAGTGCCGGAGGCGTCAATGACGGCGGCTGCCCGGTACTCGCGGACGTCGCCGCCGGGGTGTTCGACCGTGAGAAGGAACGGCGTGGTGTCCCGGTCACGGCTGTGGGTCTTGTCCATGCCCTGGCGCGTCACCGCCACCACACGGGCGCCGGTGTGCAGCCGGGGCGCCATTGCAGGAAGTGCAGCCAGGGGGGTGAGGTACTGGTCAACGAGCTCGCCGCCGAAGGGCAGCGCCGTGGGTCGCGGTGCCTCCCAGCCGGACGCTGCGAGCAGACGCGCGGCGGCGGCGTCGATGTTGAAGCGCCAGGGTGAGAAGAGGCGGATGTGGCGCCACTGCCCGATGGCGGCGCCCGCCGCCGGGCCGGACTCGAAAATGAGCGGCTCAAGACCGCGCTCCAGGAGGTGGGCGGCGGCGGCGAGGCCGACCGGGCCCGCGCCGATGACAGCAACGGGAAGATTGGTGGTGACAGCCATTTTGTCCTCTGTCCGAATAGATTGATGATGATCGATATTGTGAGTATCACCCTCTATATCGACGCCTGTCAATATGAGTGCATAATGGAAGCATGACAACACTGCAGATTGCTGAGTCCACGGCGGCCCAAGCCTGCTGCACCCCATCCGGGACGCCGGTGCTGGGCGCGGAAGAGGCGCAGGGCAAGGCCCAGCTCTTCAAAGCCCTCGCCGATCCGAACCGCCTGCGGCTGTTGTCCATCGTCAAGGCGTCCGACGGCGGCGAGGCCTGCGTCTGCGACCTCACCGAGCCGCTGGACCTGGGCCAGCCCACGGTGTCCCACCACCTCAAGATCCTCGTCGACGCCGGACTGCTGTACCGCGAAAAGCGGGGCACCTGGGCCTACTATTCGCTGGTCCCCGGCGCGCTGGAGCGGATCGCGGACGTGCTTTCGGCCCTGTAGGGCCGCCAGAGCCATGCGGCACTTGAACACCTCCGGTGCGGGGCCTAACGTTGAAGACCTCAGGAAAGGGTGACCGCCGTGGAAATCTTCATGTGGTGGCTGGATCTGGATCTGGCGAGCAAGGAGTGGCTGCGGGAAAACCTGCGGGCCCCCGAGTTGCCGCTGACCGTGCTGCAGGGCATTGCCGAGGCCGGCGGCCCCCATCCGGATGACGTGTCCGGGGTGCTGAGCGACGCCGACTGGGACTTCATCGAGACGCAGTCCGAATTCGTCGACTGACCCGGCGTCCGGGGGCAGCGCGGGGGACGGCCCCGAGGGGCAGCCGCCGGGGCGGATTAACCCGGGCCGCGGAAACCATTGCGGGCATCATCTTGTGATGGTTGCATAGGGGGCATGGCTACCGCAGAGAGATATGTCCTGGCGATCGGCACCAAAAAAGGGCTCTGGCTGGCGACGAGCCCGGACCGCAAAGACTGGTCCCTTTCCGGCCCGCACTTCCTGATGAGCGAAGTGCCCAGCATCGGCATCGACACCCGCGGGGACCGGACCCGGATCCTGGTCGGCGTGCGTTCCGAGCACTGGGGCCCCACCGTCTTCCACTCCGATGACCTCGGCGAAACGTGGAAGGAGCCCGAGGAGGGCGCCATCCGGTTCCCCGAAGGCACCGATGCCGCCCTGGAACGCGTCTGGCAGATCCACCCCGACGCCGAGTCCCGGCCCGGGGTCGTCTGGGCAGGCTGTGAGCCGATTTCGGTCTGGAAATCCACCGACGGCGGCGAACACTTCGAGCTCAATCGCGGCCTCTGGGACCACCCGCACCGCACCGAATGGGGGGCCGGCTACGGCGGCGCCGCGGCGCACTCCATCGTCGTGGACCACACCGGCGAGAAGGTGCACGTCGCGATGAGCACCGGCGGCGTCTACCGTTCGCTCGACGGCGGCGGCTCGTGGGAGCCCCGCAACAGGGGAATCTCGGCTTACTTCATGCCCGACCCCAACCCGGAATTCGGCCAGTGCGTGCACAAGATCGCGGCCGATGCTGCCGTCGACGGCCGGCTCTACGCGCAGAACCACCACGGCGTCTACCGCAGTGACGACGGCGCCGAGAGCTGGGAGTCGATCGCGGAAGGCCTGCCGGCGGATTTCGGCTTTGTGATGCTGACGCACCCGCGCCGGGCCGGCACCGCCTGGGTGATCCCGCTCAAGGCGGACGGCGAGAGGATCCCGCCGGAGGGCAAACTGGCGGTCCACCGGACCGACGATGCCGGCGCGAGCTGGAAGCGGCTAGACGACGGACTGCCGGGAGCGGAATACAACTCGGTGCTGCGGGACGCCGCCTGCGTCGACGCGGCGGAACCGGCCGGCGTGTACTTCGGCACGCGTGGCGGCAGCGTCTACGCCAGCGCGGACGAGGGGGAACACTTCGCCGAGGTGGCTTCGCACCTGCCGGACGTGCTGTGCGTGCGGGCCGCCGCCGTCACCCCCGCGTTCGTTGCCGCGGCACCCGGCGCCCAGGGCGCCTGAGGCCCGTGGCCGGGGTCAGTGTCGTACTGCCCAGCGTGCTCCAGCCGCTGGCCGGCGGGCAGTCCTTCCTGACTGCGCCCGCCGACACAACGGTGACGGTGGAGGGGGTGCTGGACGTGGTGACCGGGGAGTACCCGGCGCTGTCGAGGCGGTTGCGGGATGAGACCGGGGCGATCCGACGCTACGTGAATATATACGTCAACGGGAATGAGATTCGCCGCCTGCAGGGCCTGGCCACCGAGGTGTCCCCGGGCCAGGAGGTCCTGATCATCCAGTCCGTCGCGGGGGGCTAGCGGTCTCAGGCGACCCGCCAGAGGCTGCACTCGTCCGTGTTGATGGCTTTCCGGGTTCCGGACTGCCGGTCCATGATCCAGACCACGCCGATTCCGGGCGCGGTTTCCTGGACACTGCCGCGGCGGATCACGACGTCGTCGTAATTCGGGCCGACCCTGAGGCGCGCCTCGATCTCGTCGCCGCGGTGCAGCTGATCCAGGGCACGGATGCGGGTTACATGGGCTTTGGCTTCCTTCAACATGGCGGGGCCTCCTGGACTGGAGAGTGGTGCCTGCTCTTGCCGGCACTTCCAGTGTGGTGCGCCAATGTTGCCGCTGCGTTTCGGCCCGGTAAGACGTGGGTAAGCGTTCGGCGCCGGGGGAGTTACCGGCGGCCACCGCCCCGGCTGCCGGAGCCACGGAGCCGCTGTCGCGCTACGGGATATGGCGCTCACCCGGGCGCTGGATCCGGAACCACCGGTAGCCGTACCGGTCCAGCTCCAGCTCAAAACCGCCGTCGTCCGCCAGCTCGATGTCCTGGCCGTCCAGCAGGTCCCGCAGATAGGTGCCCTCGAAACCCGTTGCCGGGGCCCCCGCGGAGCCCAGGTTCGCTGCGACGGAGGCCGGTTCCGCCCCGAAGTTGTGGGCCAGGACCACGGTTGACCCGTCCCAGGAGCACCGGTGCAGGAGCACCTTCGCGGCGGGCTGTTTGATGAGTTCGAAGTCGCCCCACCCCAGTTCGGGGCTTTCGCGGTAGCGCTGGATGAGGGTGGCCATGAAGTTCCACAGCGACTGCGGATCCCGCTTCGCCGCCGCGGCGTTGACGTTCTTCGGCCCGAAGTAGCCGTCCACCACCTGCGCCACCAGGTCCTTTGCGGGGGCGGTCGAGAATCCGCCGTTTTCGGTGTCATTCCATTGCATGGGGGACCGCACGGCCGAACGGCCCTTCGCCGAGAGGTCCTCGCCCATGCCGATCTCCTCGCCGTAGAAGAGCACCGGGGTTCCGGGCAGCGCGAACATCAGCGAGTAGACCATGCGGATCCGGGCGGGGTCGCCGTTGAGCATGGTGGGCAGCCGGCGGCGCAGGCCGCGGCCGTACATCTGCATGTCCTCGTCCGGTCCGAACGCGGCAAAGACCTCCTCGCGTTCGGCGTCGCTGAGTTTGTCCAGCGTCAGCTCATCGTGGTTGCGGACAAACATGGCCCACTGGTTGTCCGGGTGGATTTTCGGACGGGAGCTGAGCGACTTGGCCAGCGGCCGGGCGTCCTCCCGGGCGAGGGACAGGTAGAGGTTCTGCATGGACAGGAAGTCGAACTGCATGTTCAGCTCGTTTCCTGCCGCGCCGCCGAAGTACGTCAGCTGGTCTTTGTAGGGCACGTTGACCTCGCCCAGCAGCAGGCCGCTGCCGTTGCGGCGGTTGAGGAAGCTGCGGAGCGCGCTGAGGTAATCGTGCGGGTCGACCTGTGCCGAGTCCTCCTTGGATGTGCCCTGCAGTTCGAGGAAGAACGGGACCGCGTCCAGCCGGAAGCCGTCCAGTCCCAGCTGCAGCCAGAACCCCATGGACTTGGCGATCTCGTCCCGCACCTTGGGGTTCGCCACATTCAGGTCCGGCTGGTGCTTCGCGAACATGTGCAGGTACCACTCGCCGGTGGCCTTGTCCTGGGTCCAGATGGAGGTCTCCTCGCCGGGGAACACCACCTGCTCCGAGGTATCCGGGGGTGTGTCCTTGCGCCAGACGTAGTAGTCGCGGAACGGGTTGTCCACCGACTTGCGGGATTCCACGAACCAGGGGTGCTTGTCCGAGGTGTGGTTCAGGACGAAGTCCGCGATCACCCGCATGCCCCGGTCCTTCGCGGTCCGGATGAACTCCACGACGTCGCCCAGGTTGCCCAGCCGCCGGTCCACGCCGTACAGATCCGTGACGTCGTAGCCGTCGTCCCTGTCCGGGGTGGGGTAGAACGGCATCAGCCAGATGCACGTCACTCCCAGGGCCGCGAGGTAGTCCACGCGCTGGATCAGGCCGCCGAAATCTCCGGTGCCGTCGCCGTCGTCGTCGAAAAACGTCTCCGGATCCAGGCAGTAGATGACGGCGTTTTTCCACCAGAGGTCCGAGGTCTCGGCGATTCTCACAACAGCGCCTCCCGGTCCTGCCGCGGGCCCCCGGACGCGCGAAGCTGCGGGAGCACGTGTTCCGCGAAGGTGTGGATGAACGGAGTCTGGTCCTGCCCGACGAAATGCAGGTACAGCTCATCGAAGCCCAGGTCGATATATTCGGCGAGCCACTGCGCGTGCCGCCCGGTGTCCGCGGAGATGTTCACGACGTTCCGGACCTGTTCCTCGCCGACGTCGGCGCTGACGCCGTCGAAGTGGGCCGCCGTCGGGAGGTCCCAGGGGATGGGCGGGGCAAAGACGTTGCTGCGCCACTGGTCCAGGGCCACCGCCACGGCTTCCTGTTCCGTCGGCGCCCACGAGAGGTGCACCTGCAGCACGGCGTTGCCCCGGCCGCCGGCGTCGCGGTAGGCGCAGAGCATGTCCTTCAGCTTCGCGTGCGGCTGGTTGACCGTCACGAGCCCGTCCGCCCAGGCCGCCCCGCGGCGCGCTGTTTCCACACTGACGGCCGGAGCGATCAGCGGCGGCTTGATCTCCGGGACGTCCCAGATCCTGGCCTGCTGGACGGTGACCAGGCCGTCGCGGGTCACTTCCTTGCCGTCGTGGAGTTCGCGGATGATCTGGACGGCTTCCTCGAGGCGCTGCTGCCGGGTCGCCTTGTCCGGCCAGGGGTCCCCGGTGACGTGCTCGTTCATGTACTCGCCGCTGCCCGGCGCCAGCCAGAACCGGCCGGGGAACATGTCCGCCAGGGTGGCCGACGCGTGCGCGATGATGGCCGGGTGGTAGCGCTGCCCGGGCGCCGTGACCACACCGAGGCGCAGCTTGGTGGTGGCCAGAGCCGCCCCCAGCCAGGACCAGGCAAAGCCGGAATGCCCCTGCCGGGCGGACCAGGGCTCGATGTGGTCCGAGCACATGGCGGCGTCGAAACCCGCCTGCTCCGCCAGCTGGACGTCCATGAGGAGCCGGCCGGGACTGATCTGTTCATGGGATGCGTGGAAACCGAGGGTAGCCATCGTTCATGTCTACCGTCGCCCCGGCGGGTTGTCGAGGAAAGCCTGCCCGGCCGGGCCTCTGGCGGGCGGCGGACTGCGGGACCAGAATGGGGCCCATGCAACTGCCGCTGATGCCCCCGATCGCGCCCATGCTGGCGAAGGCTGTGCCGTCCCTGCCCGACGGCGCACTGATGTTCGAGCCGAAGTGGGACGGGTTCCGGTCCATCATCTTCCGCGACGGCGGGGACGTGGAGATCGGCAGCCGCAACGGCAAGCCCCTGACCCGCTACTTCCCCGAACTGGTCGAGGCCCTGAAGGCAAACCTCCCGCCGCGCTGCGTGCTCGACGGCGAGATCATCATGGTCGGCGCCTCCGGCGACCGGCTCGACTTCGACACCCTGCAACAGCGGATCCACCCCGCCGCGAGCCGGGTCCGGCTGCTGGCCGACCAGACGCCGGCGAGCTTTGTCGCGTTCGATCTGCTGGCGCTCGACGACGAGGACCTCACCGGCCGTCCCTTCGCCGAGCGGCGCGCGGCGCTGGAACGCGTGCTCGCCGGAAGTGCGGCGCCGATCCACCTCACCGCCACGACCCGGGACAGGGGAACCGCCCAGGAGTGGTTCCACCAGTTCGAGGGGGCCGGGCTCGACGGGATCGTCGCCAAGCCGCTGGACGGGCCATACCTGCCGGACAAGCGCTCCATGTTCAAGGTCAAGCACGAACGGACCGCCGACTGTGTTCTCGCCGGATACCGGGTGCACACGTCCGGCCCGGACCGGGTCGGTTCGCTGCTGCTGGGGCTCTATGACGACGCCGGAAAACTCGCCAACGTGGGCGTGGTGGGGGCCTTCCCGCTGCAGCGCCGCAAGGACCTCTTCGAGGAACTCCAGCCGCTCGTGACCAGCTTCGACGACCACCCCTGGGACTGGGCCCGGCAGGAGGAAGGGGCCCGGACCCCGCGCAAGGCCGAGGGCAGCCGGTGGAGCGGGGGCAAGGACCTCTCCTTCACTCCGCTCCGGCCGGAGCGGGTGGTGGAAGTGAAGTACGACCACATGGAAGGCGAGCGGTTCCGCCATACGACACAGTTTGTGCGATGGCGCCCGGACCGGGACCCGCGTTCGTGCACCAACGAACAGCTGGAGGAGCCGGTCAAATTCGATCTGGCCGCGGTGCTGGGCACCGGCGGGGACTGATCCGGCGCTCGGGGACACGGAAAGCCCGGCGTGTCCTGTGAACACGCAGGGCTTTCCGGAGGAGCGGCCCGGAGCAACCGGGCAGGAACGCTGAGCCCGGGTTACTTGACGCCGAGCTGCTTGGTGGGAATCTTGAAGGATTCCTTGGCGGTCAGGGCCGAGACAGCCGAGATGAGGCAGATGACGGCGGTGAAGATGCTGATCTGCACCCAGCCGCCGGGCTTGGTGCCGCCCATGGCTGCGACGATCGCCGGGGCGAAGCCTGCCATCAGGAAGCCGAGCTGGGTGCCGATGGCCAGGCCGGAGAAGCGGACCTTGGTGCTGAACATTTCGGCGTAGAAGGCGGGCCAGACAGAGTTGGCGGCTGCGTAGCCGAAGGAGAAGAAGCCGATGGCGGCCAGGAACATCAGCGGGACGCTGCCGGACTCGAGGCTGAGCAGGAACACCGGTGTCAGGACCGCACTGGCCACGGCGCCGTAGATGAAGACCGGCTTGCGGCCGATCCGGTCCGCGAGCATGCCGAACAGCGGCTGGGTGCCGAGGGCCATAAAGTTCGCGCCGACGACGAGCCAGAGGGTGGTGGTGCCGTCCACACCGGCGACGTTCTTGGCGTAGGCGATGGCCAGGGTGCCGAACACGGTGGAGACGGCGGCGATGAAAGCGCAGGCGACGACGCGGAGGACATCGCGCCAGTGGTGCTTGAGCAGGTCCGCGACGGGGAGCTTGGAGATCTGGGCGTTCTTCTGGGCTTCCTCGAACGCCGGCGGTTCGTGCAGGGTGCGGCGGATGAAGAACGCAACAAGCACGACGACGGCGCTGAGCCAGAACGGGATGCGCCAGCCGATACCGTATTTGATCTCGTCCGGCAGGGCCAGGACGGGGATGAAGACGAGGGCCGCGAGGATCTGGCCGCCCTGGGTGCCGGTCAGGGTCCAGGAGGTGAAGAAGGCACGGCGGTTGTCCGGGGCGTGTTCCAGTGTCATGGACGAGGCGCCCGCCTGCTCGCCGGCCGCGGAGAGTCCCTGGCAGAGCCGCGCCAGCACCAGCAGGGCCGGAGCCCACCAGCCGATGGTGTTGAAGTCCGGCAGGCAGCCGATCATGAACGTTGAGGCCCCCATCAGCAGGAGTGTGAACATGAGGACCTTGCGGCGGCCCACCCGGTCACCGAAGTGCCCCAGGATGACGGCGCCGATCGGCCGGGCGATGTAGGCGAAGCCGAAGGTCGCGAAGGACATGATCGCCGCGTTGGCGCCGGCGTCGGGGAAGAAGACCGTGGGGAAGATCAGCGCGGCGGCGGATCCAAAGATAAAGAAGTCGTAATACTCGACGGCGCTGCCCAGGAAGCTGGCGAGGGCTGCCTTCTTCGGTGTCCCGGCCGGTGCGTCAGTGCCCGGCGTCGTAGACGGGAGTGTCTGGCTCATGGTGTTCCTTTGTGTGACGACATTGTCGCGGATGGATCAGGAAGGTCTCGGCTGCCGCTGGATTTAAGTGTGTGGCAGCCGGAGGTTCGTGGAAAGACCCGGACGAGTAGCCACATGGTGGGAGCTACTTGTGCGATGTAGCAATCATGACTGTGAGGATGGTCACTTGTCAACAAAAATAATCACCATCTAGAAATAGCTCTCACCATGTGAGAGCATGGAGCCATGAGTGTGAATCAAGCCACAGAAGCGGCCGCGGCTGCCGCCCCCCTCCCGGCATCCGCAGGCAACGACGCAGCGGCCGGCGGAAAGCCCGGCGCCAAGGCCGGCAAGGAGGACGCCCGGACGGACATGGTCGGCAAGGCCCTGGGGCTGCTGGTCCTGCTCGGCGACGAGCCGCGGGGGGCGAGTGCCGCGGAGCTGTCCCGCCGGGCGGAGCTTCCCTTCAGCACCACCTACCGGCTGCTGGGCTCCCTGACCCGGGACGGCTTCGTGGACTACGAGCCGGACGGCCGCCGCTACCACCTGGGACTGCGTATCTTCCAGCTCGGCCAGCGCGTGTCCAACCACCACGGATTCGCCGGTACGGCCTTGCCCATCCTTCGGCGTGTCACGGAGGAGACGGGGGAGGCCACCATCCTGTCGGTGCGCGACGGGAACCACCATCTCACCGTCAACAAGGTGGACGGCCCGCAGACGTTCCGCGTCACGAGCGACCCGGGGCACCTGGGTGCCCTGCACACCACCTCGGTGGGCAAGGCGCTCGTGGCCTTCGCCGACGACGCCACCCGCGGCCACCTCGTCGAGGAACTCGAGCTGGGGCCGCTGACCGAATTCTCCATCACCGACCGGGAGGCCTTCCGGGCCGAGATCGAGCTGGTGCGCAGGCGCGGCTACGCCCTCATGGACGAGGAAAATGAGCTGGGCATGCGCGCCGTCGCAGTCCCCGTCTTCAACTCCCAGGGCCATGCCTTCGCTGCGCTGGCCACGGCGGTCCCGGTATTCCGGATGAGTGTGGAGGCCCTCGTGGCCCTGGTTCCGCTGCTCCAGGCGGCGGCAGCAGAGCTGTCCGCCCGGCTGCCCCAGCAATGATCCCGGCAGCCTGGCCGGCCGCCGTCGTCCCCGAATTGTTCGCTAGTAGAACAACAGTGCAACATGTGAACATTTGCTGTACTGTAATCCCCAACACCCGGCCCGCGGCCGGCGCCCCGTGCGTCCCCGCCTGCCGAGTGCCGTTGTCAAAGGAGCTATACGGATGAGCAATCGAGCAGAGTCCTTTCTTGTGGGCCTGATAGGTGATGGCGTGACACCCTCCCTCACGCCCCCCATGCACGAACGCGAGGGCGATGTGCAGGGCCTCCGGTACCTCTACCGCCCCATCGACCTCACCGAACTGGGACTTCCCGGCCAGAGTGTCGGCGAGCTCCTCACCGGCGCCTACCGCCTGGGCTTCAACGGACTGAACATCACCCACCCCTGCAAGCAGCTGGTCCTGGAACACCTGGATGAGGTCACTCCGGACGCCCGGCGCCTCGGAGCGGTCAATACGGTGACCATCCGGGACGGCCGTTTCATCGGCCACAACACCGACTTCTCCGGGTTCGCGGCCGCGCTCGCGACCGGCCTGCCAGGAGCCAGGCTGAACCGCGTGGTGCAGCTCGGTGCCGGTGGCGCCGGCTCCGCTGTCGCCTACGCCCTGCTCACCGCCGGGGTCCGCGAACTGGACCTGGTGGACACAGACGCGGCCCGCTGCGCGGCACGCGCCGCCGAACTCGCCGGCTTCTTCCCGGACCAGCTGGTCACCGCCCGGACGACGGCGGAGCTGCCGCAGCTGATGCCGCTGGCCGACGGTCTGGTGCACTGCACGCCGGTGGGCATGGCCGCCCACCCCGGCGTTCCGCTGGACATGTCCCTCGTGGCTGCCCGGCACTGGGTCGCGGATATTGTGTACCGGCCGATCGAGACCGAACTTATCCGCGAGGCCCGCGCCAAGGGCTGCGACGTGCTCGACGGCGGCCGGATGGCCGTGGGACAGGCCGCCGACGCCTTCCGGATCTTCACCGGCCGCGAAGCAGACGCGGACCGGATGCGCGCCCACTTCCTGGAACTCGTCGCCGCCGAAGAGGTGGCCGCCTGATGCGCACCGGAATCGCCACCGTCTGCCTCTCGGGTACCCTGCGGGAAAAGATGCAGGCCTGCGCCATTGCGGGCTTCGACGGGATCGAAATCTTCGAACAGGACCTCGTCACTTCCCCGCTGAGCCCGGAGGAGGTCCGGAAGATGGCCGCCGACCTCGGCCTGACGCTGGACCTCTACCAGCCGTTCCGTGACTTCGACAGCGTGCCGGAGGACCTGCTCGCCGCCAACCTGCGCCGGGCGGACGCGAAGTTCCGGCTGATGTCCCGGCTCGGCATGGACACCATCCTGGTCTGCTCCAACGTGGCCACCGCCAGCATCGATGACGACGCCCTGAGGGCCGAACAGCTCGCGGCCCTTGCAGCGCTCGCCCAGGACCACGGCGTCAAGGTGGCCTACGAGGCCCTGGCCTGGGGAAAGTACGTCAACGACTACGAGCATGCCCACCGGCTCGTGGAAGCGGTGGACCACCCGAACCTGGGCACCTGCCTGGACTCGTTCCACATCCTCTCCCGCGACTGGGACACCGCCCCGATCGAAGCCTTCAACCCGGAGAAGATCTTCTTCGTCCAGGTGGCCGACGCGCCCAAGCTGTCCATGGACGTGCTGTCCTGGAGCCGGCACTACCGGGTTTTCCCGGGCGAGGGGCAGTTCGAACTCGCGAAATTCCTTGGCCACGTGGTCCGGGCCGGGTACACGGGCCCGGTGTCCCTGGAGGTCTTCAACGACGTGTTCCGCCAGTCCGACGTCGAACGCACCGCCGTGGATGCCATGCGGTCGCTGATCTGGCTGGAGGAGCAGAGCGCCAAGTGGCTGGACGCGGCCGCCGCCTCCGATAACGGTGCCGGCTCCCGTGCCGATAACGCTGCGACGCGCCGCCGCCGGTACCCGATGGAACTGGCCACACTCCCGCAGGTGGCCGAACCGGCGGGCTTCAACTTCGCCGAGGTCAGGGCAGCGGACACCGCGGGACTGGAATCCCTGCTGGGCCAGCTGGGGTTCGCGTCCAACGGGCGCCACCGGACCAAGAATGTGCAATTGTGGACCATGGGCCACGCCCGCGTGATCATCAATGAGGACTCCTCCGAGGAATCCCGCGACTCCCAGGCCGCCAGCGCGCCCGCGATTTCTGCCCTGGGGTTCGACGTCGATTCCCCGGTGATTGCCGCGGCCCGGGCCCAGCAGCTCAAGGCCCCGGCCGTGCCGCGCAAGAGCCAGGCCGACGAGGAAATTTTCCAGGGGTTCGCTGCCCCCGACTCCACCGAGATCTTCCTGTGCCAGGGCAGCCCCGACGGCACCGCCGTGTGGACCCGTGAATTCGGCGAGGGCATGGAAGCCCCCGACGCCGGCCGGGCCGCGCAGCAGAGCGCCGTGATCGACCACGTGAACCTGGCGCAGCCCTGGCAGCACTTCGACGAGGCAGTCCTCTTCTATACGAGCGCCCTGGCGCTGGAACCGCAGCCGTACGCGGAAGTCGCCAGCCCCACCGGCCTGGTCCGGTCCCAGGTGATGCTCACCCGGGACCGCGGCGTCCGTCTCGTGTTGAACCTGGCCCCGCTGGTCCAGCGCGAAGGTGCCGGGCCCGGCGCGGAGGCGGCGGCCGGCACCGGCCAGCGCCGGACCTACCAAGAACACATCGCCTTTGCGGTGGATGACCTGGTAGCCACGGCCCGCGCCGCGAAGGCCCGGGGCCTTGATTTCCTCCAGATCCCGGACAACTACTACGAGGACCTCGACGCGCGGTTCGATCTGGACGCGTCCTTCCTGGCCACGCTCCGGGAGCTCAACCTGCTCTACGACCGCGACGCCGACGGCGAGTTCCTGCACTTCTATACCGCCACCGTCGGCAGCGTGTTCTTCGAAATGGTGGAGCGCCGCGGAAACTACGACGGCTACGGGGCGCCCAACGCCCCGGTGCGGCACGCCGTCCAGTACGACCACCTGCACCAGCCGAATCCAACAGCCTGACCGGCCAAAGCAAACAACACCAACACCCAGCGAAAGGAGGCTGCTGTGCCTGAAGAACTCAACCTTGAGATCTACAACGCGGATCCGCTCACCGAAGACGTGTCCGACGAAGCCACGGATGCCGCACCGAAGACGTATGCGCCCGCTGGCCCTGCCTTGGATACTGCCGCAGAGTCGCAGGCGGGCCTCAGTGCCGAGATGAAGGCCATCGGCGAGGCTTACGCGCAGGCGCTCAAGAACGGCGCCCCGGCAGAGATCCAGCCGCGGCTGGACTATGCACCGTACCGCAGCAGCGTCCTGCGCCACCCCACCAAGGACCTGCACCACGCGGACCCGGAAACCATCGAGCTCTACTCGCCGGCCTTCGGGCACATGGACGTCCACGCGCTGGAAGCGGACCTGACCATCCAGCACAACGGTGAACCGCTGGGTGAACGCATCATCGTCTCCGGCCGCGTACTCGACGGCGACGGACGTCCCGTCGCCGGCCAGTTGGTGGAGATCTGGCAGGCGAACTCCGCCGGCCGCTACATCCACAAACGGGACCAGCACCCGGCACCGCTGGACCCCAACTTCACCGGCGTCGGCCGCTGCATCACGGGCGCCGACGGCTCCTACAGCTTCACCACGATCAAGCCCGGCGCCTACCCGTGGAAGAACCACCTCAACGCCTGGCGCCCGGCCCACATCCACTTCTCCCTGTTCGGGCAGGAGTTCACCCAGCGGATCGTCACCCAGATGTACTTCCCCGGCGACCAGCTCTTTCCGCTGGACCCGATCTACCAGTCGATTGTCGACCAGGACGCCCGGGACAGGCTCGTGGCCACCTACGACCACGAGCAGACCAAGCCCGAGTGGGCCCTGGCGTACAACTGGGACATCGTCCTGACCGGGTCGAAGCGGACCTGGACAGAGAACGAGGCCCTGGGCGCAGAAGGAGACGACCATGAATAACGCCGGCATGAGTAAACTCACCCCGACGCCAGGCCAGACCGTTGGCCCCTTCTACGGCTACGCGTTGCCGTACACCAAGGACCGCGAGCTGCTGGCTCCCGGCTCCCCGGGCTCCATCCGGCTGCAGGGCACCGTGTATGACGGCGCCGGGCACCCGATCCCGGACGCGATCCTGGAAATCTGGCAGGCGGACGCCGAGGGCAACGTCCCGCACCGCAAGGGTTCGCTCGTGCGTGACGGCTACACCTTCACCGGCTTCGGCCGAAGCGCCGTCGGCAACACCGGCGTCTTCACCTTCACCACGGTCAACCCCGGCCCCACCGAGGACGGCGCGGCGCCGTTCATCGCCGTCGCGGTCTTCGCCCGCGGCCTCATGAACCGGCTCTTCACCCGGATCTACCTGCCGGAGAACGGTGAGGCCCTCGCCGCGGACCCGCTGCTGTCATCGCTGGAGCCGGAACGCCGCAAGACGCTGATCGCCCGCCGCGACGCCGACGGCGGCCTGACCTGGGACATCCGGCTCCAGGGTCCGGGCGAGACGGTGTTCCTCGACTTCGAGGGTGCATCGAAGTGATCTCCCGTGAAACCGGGGGCGACGCCGGCGTGCAGGGCGATTTTGGCCTCCTGAGTCCCGTGTCGGCGTCGCCCCTTGTGGCGGCGCTGACCGGGGACCGGGCCGTGCTGGCCGCCGTTCTCCGGGTCGAGGCCGCCTGGGCCGCGGTCCTGGAACGGGCAGCACTCGCCCCGGCCGGGTCCGCCGCGGTGGTCGCCGCGGCCGCCGAGGTGGGCCGCTACGACGTCGCGGACCTTGCGGTCCGCGCCCAGGGCGGCGCCAACCCGGTGATCCCGTTGCTGGCGGATCTCCGCGGCCAGGTCACGGCCCTCGACACTGCCGGAATCGGTGCCGCCAAGGCCGTGCACACCTCCCTGACCAGCCAGGACGTCCTCGACAGTGCACTCATGCTGCTGTCCCGGGAGGCGGTCCGCGGGCTGCTGACGGAGCTCAAGGCCACGACGGCGGCACTCGCCGCCCTCGCCGAACAGCACGCGGACACCCTGTGCGTGGGACGCAGCCTCACCCAGCACTCCCTGCCGTTCAGCTTCGGGCTCAAGGCGGCCCAGTGGTTCCACGGGCTCGCCGCGGCCGCCCGTCGGCTGGAGGCCCTCGAATTCCCCGTGCAGACCGGGGGAGCGGCCGGCACCCTGGCCGCGGGCACCGTCCTGACTTCGGGCTCACGCCTCAGCGCCCTGGATCTCTCCGACCGGCTGGCCTCAGAACTCGGACTCGCCGCGGTCCCGGCGCCGTGGCACACCAACCGGCTGGCCGTGACATCCCTCGGCGACGCCCTGGCCTCCGTGACCGACGCTGCTGGCAAGATCGCCGCCGACGTGCTGTTCCTCAGCCGACCGGAGGTCGCCGAGCTCGCCGAACCCCGCGCCGCCGGCCGGGGCGGGTCCTCGGCCATGCCGCAGAAGCAGAACCCGGTGCTGTCCGTGCTGATCCGCAGCGCCGCCCTGCAGGCGCCCGGCCAGGCCGCCCAGCTGCACCTGGCCGCCGCCAACTTCAACGATGAACGCCCCGACGGTGCCTGGCACAGCGAATGGCCGGCGCTCCGCCAGCTCCTCCGCCTCGGCCTCGGCGCCGCCGTGCTGCTCCGCGAACTCGCCGAGGGCCTGCAGGTCTTCCCCGGGGCCATGCGGCGGAACCTGGATCTTTCCGGACCGCTGCTGCTCAGCGAGGCCGTCACGGCCGCCGTCGCACCGCTCCTGGCGGGCAACGTCGAGGGTAGGAACAGCGCGGACGGCAAACAGCGGCTGCAAGCCGTGGTGGACGAGACCCTCCGGGTCCCGGCCGCGGACCAGGCGCCCACTTACCGGCGGCTTCTCCGCGCGGCCGTCCCCCCGGAGCTGCTCTCCGACGCCCGGCTGGAGGAACTCCTCGATCCGGCCAACTACCTCGGCCAGGCCGCCGAAATCTCCCGGCGCATCCTCGCCGCCTACCCGGAGTACGGCGTCAGCGTCACCGACACAGTCGCCGGTTCCCCCACCGCACCGACCCCCGAGCTGAACGGAGCCTCCCGTGGCTAGACCAACAGTCAAGGCAGTACTGCTGTCGCCCCAGCGCCCGCTGGGCGACAAGCCCCTCCTCGTTGTCGGCCCGTCCCTGGGCACGTCCACGTTGCTGTGGACCCAGGCCGGCGCCCTGCTCGGGGACGACGTCGACGTCGTCGCCTGGGACCTGCCGGGCCACGGCATTTCACCGGCCGCGACGGAGACGTTTACCGTCGCCGAACTGGCAGACGCCGTCATCGGGCTGGTGGATTCGATCGCCCCCGGCGCGAGATTCCACTACGCCGGCGTGTCGCTGGGCGGGGCCACCGGCCTGCAGCTGGGCATCAAACACGGCGAGCGGCTCAAGAGCCTGTCCGTGCAGTGCACCGGAGCGAAGCTCGGCACGCCCGAAGGCTGGCTGGAACGCGCGGACACCGTCCGCACGCAGGGAACGCCCGTGATGATCCAGGGCTCGGCGCAGCGCTGGTTCGCCCCCGGCTTCATGGAACGCCAGCCGGAACTCAGCGGCCGGCTGCTCCACAGCCTGCGCGACGCCGACCGCTTCAGCTACGCCTTCTGCTGCGAGGCTCTCGCCGGCTTCGACGTCCGGGACGAGCTCGCCAGCATCAGCGTCCCCACCCAGGCCGTCGCAGGCGCCCAGGACAGCGTTGCCCCGCCGTCGTTCGCCGAGGCGATCGCCGAAGGGATTACCGCCGGCGGCGGCACCGCCAGCGCCGTCACCCTTGAAGGCGTGGCACATCTGGCCCCGTTTGAGGCGCCCGGCCACGTCGCCGAGCTGCTGCGGAGCCTCATCACGTGGACCGAATCCGGCGGGGCAGCCCAGTGAACGCCCCCCAGCCCTCCGGCGCGGGGCTCTCCGGCGCAGATCCCAGCGGCGCAGCGCGCAACGGCGTCGTCCAGCCGGAGGCCACCAGCCAGGAGATCTACGACGGCGGAATGGTGGTCCGGCGCGAGGTGCTCGGAGCCGCGCATGTCGACCGCGCCAACGCCAACAAGGATTCCTTCACCGAGGACTTCCAGGACATGATCACCCGGATCGCCTGGGGCGGCATCTGGACCCGGCCGGGCCTGACCCGGCAGATGCGCTCCGCGGTCACCATCACCGCGATGGTGGCCCACGGCCACTGGGAAGAACTGGCCATGCACCTCCGTGCCGCCGTCACCAACGGCCTGAGCCGGGACGAGATCAAGGAAATCCTGCTGCAGACCGCCATCTATTGCGGCGTTCCCTCCGCCAACACCGCCTTCAAGACAGCGCAGGAAGTCTTCCATTCCATGGATAACACAGAAACGGACAAGAGCTCATGAACCAGGCCTACCTGTACGACGCCGTGCGGACCCCGTTTGGGAAGTTCGGCGGCGGGCTCGCCGGTGTCCGCCCGGACGACCTCGCCGCCCACGTGATCGGTGAGGCCGTGAAGCGCGCGCCGAACCTCGACGTCGGGCGCATCGACGAGGTCGTGTTCGGCAACGCCAACGGCGCGGGCGAGGAAAACCGCAACATTGCACGGATGGGAACCCTGCTGGCGGGGCTGCCGGTCTCGATCCCCGGCACCACGGTCAACCGGCTCTGCGGGTCCTCCCTGGACGCGGCGATCATCGCGTCCCGGCAGATCAACACCGGCGATGCGGAGCTGATGCTGATCGGCGGCGCCGAATCGATGTCCCGCGCCCCGTGGGTGCTGCCCAAGACGGAGAAGCCCTACCCGGCCGGGGACATGACGCTGGTCTCCACCACGCTGGGCTGGCGGTTGGTGAACCCGGCCATGGCCCCGGACTGGACCGTGTCCCTGGGCGAGGCTACCGAGCGGCTGCGCGAGAAGTACGGGATCACCCGGCAGGCGCAGGATGAGTTCTCCGCGGCCTCGCACAACCTCGCGGCCGCGGCGTGGGACGA